>NZ_KB291521.1:102699-116186 GCF_000318315.2 Capnocytophaga sp. oral taxon 324 str. F0483
TGACGAACAAATGACGAACAAATGACGAACAAATAACGAACAAATGACGGTGCAAGCCGCACGGGCAGATAGAGAAAAAACGAATAGATGACGAATAAAGAACGAATAAAGAACGAATAAAGAACGAATAAATGATGGTGCGAGTCGCACGGACAGATAGAGAAAAGACGAATAGATGACGAATAAGGAACAAATAAATGATAGTGCGAGCCACAGAGGCAAATAAAGAATGAACGAAGGATAAATGGAAATAAAGTAAAGATAAGATGATTTAGAGCATTATTATAAAACCTAAAAATCTTTTATTAGAGCTTGAAAATACAGGTAAATAAGGAGTATATAGAGTGTTATAAATACTCGTAAAAATAACTTCAAAAAAACATTAAAAAATATTTTTCAGTATCAAAATTAATTTGTACATTTGCACCGGTTTTTGAGAGACCTCTCAAAAATTGAGGCAATTTTATATTGCTATTAGATAAAAAAGAATTGTTAAATTAATATCAAATTTAAGACATTATGAGTAAACCAAAAACACTTTCCGTTGATAAATACGGAATTAAGAACGCTAATGTTCGTTATCAGTTAACTGCTGACGAATTACACCAAGAAACTTTGGATAAAAAATTAGGCGTTGAAGCTTCTTCAGGAGCTATTGCTATCAACACAGGTAAATTTACAGGGCGTTCTCCTAAAGACCGTTTCATCGTAAAAGATGATATCACCAAAGATCGCGTATGGTGGGGAAGTATTAACATTCCTTTTGAACCTGCAAAATTTGACAAACTATATGAAAAAGTAGTAGCTTACTTATCTAACAAAGAAATCTACGTTCACGATGGTTATGTTTGTGCAGATCCTAAATACCGTACTAACATTCGTACCATCACTGAGCTTCCTTGGAGCAACCTTTTTGCTTACAATATGTTCTTGCGTATAGATGATAGCGAACTTCCTTCTTTTAAAGAAGATTGGTTGGTAGTAAATGCACCTGGTTTTGAAGCTGACCCTGCTGTAGATGGTACTCGTCAGGCTAACTTCGCTATCTTGAACTTCACCAAAAAAATTGCTTTGATTGGTGGTACAGGTTATACCGGAGAAATTAAAAAAGGTATCTTCTCAGCTATGAACTTTGAATTGCCTGTGTTCCGCAACACTATGCCAATGCACTGTTCAGCCAACGTAGGTAAAGGTGGTGATACTGCTATCTTCTTCGGCTTATCAGGTACTGGTAAAACTACTCTTTCAGCTGACCCTAACCGTCATTTAATTGGTGACGACGAACACGGTTGGACTCCTGAAAATACGGTATTTAACTTTGAAGGTGGTTGCTATGCTAAAGTAGTAGATCTTACTGCTGAAAAAGAACCTGAAATCTTTGGAGCTATTAAGAAAGGTGCTATCCTTGAAAACGTAATTATGGACGATAAAGGTGTAGTTGATTTCTCTCGCACTGATATCACTGAAAACACTCGTGTTTCTTATCCTATTTACCACATCGCAAATATCCAGCCAGGTTCTATAGGACACAATCCTAAGAACATCTTCTTCCTTACTTTCGATGCTTATGGTGTATTGCCTCCAATCTCTAAATTGACTCCTGAACAAGCTGCTTATCAATTTGTATCTGGTTATACTTCAAAAGTAGCCGGTACTGAGGTAGGTATCACTACCCCTCAAAAAACTTTCTCTGCTTGTTTTGGTGCTGCCTTTATGCCACTTCACCCAGCTGAATACGGAAAACGTTTGGCTGAGAAAATCAAAGAAACTGGCGTAAACGTATGGTTGGTAAACACTGGTTACAACGGAAAAATGAAAAGATGTAGCTTAAAAGATACTCGTGCTCTTATCACTGCTGCCCTTAACGGCAAACTTAACAACGTTGAGTACAAAGAATTGCCTATCTTTGGCTTCAAAGTACCTCAATCTTGTGAAGGTGTATCAGACCAAAGTATCTTGAACCCAGAAAATACTTGGAGTGACAAAGCACAATTCAGTGCTAAACTCAAAGAATTGGCTGAATCATTTGTACAAAACTTCAAAGACAAAAAATTTGCTGAAGGTGCAAGTGCTGACGTCCTTGCTGGAGCTCCTAAATTGTAATTATTTAGATAACCATATTCAAAAGGCTGTTCATTTAAGAACAGCCTTTTATTTTTGTTTTTTACTAATATTATTACTATTTTTGCACCCCAAATAGAATTTAAAGATAAAAAATGCTCGACAAATTAAATATCGTAAAACAACGTTTCGACGAAGTTTCGGACTTAATCATTCAACCTGATATTATTGCAGACCAAAAGCGCTATATCCAGCTCAATAAGGAATATAAAGACCTTAAAGAACTGATGGATAAGCGCGATGAGTATATAAACGTAACTGGAAACTTGCAAGAAGCTGAAGAAATTATTGCTGATGGCAGCGATGCCGAAATGGTGGAAATGGCAAAGTTACAATTAGAGGAAAGCAAAGAGCGTTTGCCTCAGTTAGAAGAAGAAATCAAGTATATGCTTATCCCCAAAGACCCTGAAGATGCTAAGAATGCCGTAATGGAAATTCGTGCAGGAACAGGTGGAGATGAGGCTTCAATCTTTGCAGGCGACCTATACCGTATGTACACCAAATACTGCCAAAGTAAAGGCTGGAGTACCTCAGTAATGGACTTTAATGAAGGAACTGCTGGAGGGTATAAAGAAATTATCTTTGAAGTAACGGGAGACAATGTATATGGTACCTTAAAATTTGAAGCAGGAGTACATCGCGTACAACGAGTGCCTCAAACAGAAACACAAGGGCGCGTACACACTTCGGCAGCAACTGTAATTGTATTGCCAGAAGCAGAAGAATTTGATGTGGAACTTGATATGGCTGATGTGAAAATCATTCGTACTACTTCTACGGGACCCGGAGGACAGTCGGTGAATACAACCTATTCGGCTATTCAGTTGCAACATATTCCTACAGGCATTGAGGTACGTTGCCAAGATGAGAAATCGCAACACAAGAATCTTGAAAAGGCACTTAAAGTATTGCGTTCACGTTTGTACGAAATGGAGCTGGCAAAGAAGATGGAAGCTGATTCTGCTCGTAGGAAATCAATGGTTTCCAGCGGTGACCGTTCGGCTAAAATACGCACTTATAACTATCCGCAAGGACGCGTAACCGACCACCGTATAGGTCTTACCCTTTATGATTTGCAAAATGTTATCAATGGTGATGTACAACGTCTTATTGATGAACTTCAATTGGCTGAAAATGCTGAGAAGCTAAAAGAAGGAGATGTTTTTTAAACTATTATTAAAAAAGAAAATAGCAATATTGTTATTGTAGCGATAGTAGCTGTTATATTCTTTTTGGCAATCCTATTTATTTTGTGAGATGGCAAAGAAGTATTATGTAGTATGGGAGGGACACCAAACGGGGGTCTTTACCTCGTGGGCTGAATGTAAGAAGGCTGTTAATAATTTTCCGAACGCTAAATACAAAAGTTTCCCTACGGAAGAAATGGCACAAAAAGCCTATGCAGGGAATTATGAAACGTACAAAGGTAAAAAGATAGGAGAGCCTGCACTTTCATCAGAAGCATTAAAACTTATCGGGAAGCCTATTTTGCCTTCTATTGCGGTAGATGCTGCTTGTAGCGGTAACCCTGGTATAATGGAATATCGGGGGGTAGATACTGAAACACAAGCCGAGATTTTTAGGATTTCACCTATGAAAGATGGTACCAATAACATAGGGGAGTTTTTGGCTATAGTACACGCTTTGGCTTTCTTAAAACAACGCAACCTTACAATGCCTATCTATTCGGATAGTGAAATAGCAATGCGCTGGGTACAACAAAAAGTATGTAAAACTAAGCTTGGAAAGACAGCTGATAATGCAAAAATATTTGAACTAATAACTCGTGCTGAAAAATGGCTACAAGAAAACACTTATCCTAATCGTATTCTCAAATGGGAAACCAAAGCGTGGGGCGAAAATCCTGCAGACTTTGGTAGAAAAGACTCTTAACTTTTCTTCTTAAATCTAAAAAATAAATGACTGATATTACTCTATCTGTACAGCCTACTTCGAGTCCTGATATTATTAAATTGGAGGCGAATAAAGCCTTAGTAAAAGGTAGTTACGAGTATAAAAATATTGATGAAGCTAAAAACTCACCCTTAGCAAAAGAGCTGTTTTACCTTCCTTTTGTAAAGACAGTATATATCTCGAGTAATTTTATTGCGTTGAAACGATTTCCAATTATAGAATGGAAAGACGTACAAGAAGAAGTGGCACAACAAGTATTGCTTTATTTACAGTCAGGGAGAGAAATTGTAAGCACTGAGGGTGAACAAAAGAAGGTTATTTCCGTATATACTGAAACAACACCTAATCCTTCGGTAATGAAGTTTGTAACCAATAAACGTCTTGTTCCTACTATTATAGAATATAAGCATATAGAGGAGACCGATGAGGCTCCTATGGCTAAAGCTCTTTTTACTCAGTTTCCTTTTATTGAGGAGGTATTTTTTGATGATAACTATATTTCAGTTACTAAAAAAGATAACAAAGAGTGGGCAATGGTTACTCCTAATATACGAGAATTCATTAAGAATTATCTTTCAGAAGGACATATGCTTATTTCTTCTTCTGAAATTAAACGACATCAGCAAGCAACACAAGAACGACTACTCTCTATGGTTACTACTGATGAGGTATCAAAACAAATTGTAGCTATTATAGATGAGTTTGTAAAACCTGCTGTAGCCTCTGATGGAGGAAATATTCAGTTTATTTCGTACAATCCAGAAACGCATTACGTAGAGGTAATACTGCAAGGAGCTTGTAGTGGTTGCCCCTCCTCTACCCTAACCTTAAAAAAGGGAATTGAAGTCATCTTGAAAGATAAGCTACAAAACCCTTATATTAGTGTAAACGCTCTTAACGGATAAGAACATTTTCTGAAATAAAATAACCACGCCTTATAGAGCGTGGTTTAGTTAAACAATTCTTGAAATGTGTAGTGTTGCGGTTACACGAAATTCTTCTTATTTATTTTTCAATAAATCTCTAATCTCAGTAAGTAACTCTTCTTGAGTAGGACCAGCTGGTGCAGCGGGAGCCTCTTCTTCTTTTTTCTGTTTGTTTAGCTTATTGATACCTTTTAGAAGTATAAACAATACAAGTGCAATACAGAAAAAGTTAATTACAGCAGCAAGAAACTTACCATAAGCTACTCCATTCCATACCAAACCTTCTAAGTGTTCAGCACCCGTAGCTTTTAAAGCAGGTGTTAATAATAAAGGTGTAATAACATCAGACACTAATGATGATACGATAGCACCAAAAGCAGCCCCAATGATAACCCCGATGGCTAAATCTACTACGTTACCTTTTACGGCAAATTCTTTAAATTCTTTTAAAAATCCCATAATGATTCATTTTAAGTTTATAAAAATAATTTGTTACTTAATTCGGGGCAAAAATAATACTTTTTTCGGAAATACAAAAAGAAAAGGGACGAATTTCACAACTGTCCCTTTTCATCACTAACTAAAAAACTCAATCACTATGATGGTTAAGTATAACTTTACACAGTCATACTAAATATTTTGGTATTAGGCATTTTTCGTTGTAAGTGCAAATCGAAAGCCATACAGATATTTCTAATAAAAGGTTTTCCCTCATCGGGGACTGCTATATGATTACCTGCTATATGCAGTAAACCATCGTTTTGCATCTCTTGGAGATGTGCTATTACTTCTGTTATTTCAGGAAACTGAAGAGATTCGTCGTTCCAAGAAGTAGTAAACTGACACATCAAGTTGAGGATATGACGCCTAATAATTAAATCTTCTTTATTGAGAATATGCCCTTTACACACGGGTATTTCACTCTTCTCAAGACGTGCATAATAAGCATCTAAATCTTTCTCGTTTTGGGCAAAACCGTACCAACTATCGCTGATAGAAGACATTCCTAAGCCTATCATCACTTGCGTTTTGGAGGCTGTATAGCCCATAAAGTTACGATGCAATTGATGATTTTTGAAAGCCTTATACATACTATCAGTAGGTAAAGCAAAGTGATCCATTCCTATTTCGGCATATCCTGCTTTCAATAAGTATTGTTTTCCTACTTCATACAGCTCTCGTTTTACTTCGCCTGTGGGCACATCTTCATCTTTAAAACCACGTTGCCCACTGCCTTTTATCCAAGGTACGTGCGCATAGCTATAAAAAGCAATACGGTCGGGACGAAGAGTGTTACTCCTATCAATAGTAAAGAGTACATCGTCTAAGGTTTGAAACGGCAAACCAAAGACCAAATCGTGGCTTACAGAGGTATAGCCAATAGCTCTGGCTTGCTGGGTAACACGCTGTACATTCTCAAAAGGTTGAATGCGGTGAATGGCTTTTTGTACCTTAGTCGAATAATCTTGTACGCCATAACTCACGCGCCTAAAACCTAAGTCGTAAAGCGTTTGTAGGTGATTTTCAGTGGTATTATTAGGATGACCTTCAAAACTAAATTCGTGAGCATCAGCTTTATCAGCACGTTCAAAAATACCTTCTATCAAACGGCGCAACTGCAAAGGTTCAAAAAAGGTAGGCGTACCTCCCCCTAAGTGTATTTCCTTAATACGAGGGCGTTCTTCCAAAAAATTAGTGTATAACTGCCATTCTTTAAGTATTGCCTCTATATAAGGGGCTTCCATTTCGTGACGCTTAGTAATGCGTTTATGACAACCACAGAAAGTACAAAGACTCTCACAGAAAGGCAAATGAATGTATAGGCTAATCCCTTCAGTACTATTGCTCTCAGCATAAGATTTTCGTAAGCTCTCCAACCATTTTTCAGTAGAAAAAGTACTACTATCCCAATAGGGAACAGTAGGATAGCTAGTATAACGAGGTCCAGCTACATTGTATTTTTGAATGAGAGATATTGCCATTTTCTGTAAAAACGGGGCAAAGGTATAAAAAAAAGTGGAAAGTGAAAAGAGAAAAGAAAAAAATATAGATTCACTAATACCGTAATGCCAATAATATCAAACTAATAACGAGGGACGAATGACGAAACAAGCTATACAGATAAATAATTATAAGACGAACAACAAGAGGTTCTACAGTGGGTCTACAGTGGCTCTACAACGAACAAAAGACGAATGATGAACGAAGGAATAACGAACCTAAGGCAAAGGAAAGTTATTTGAATATTGAATATTAGACATCTATGTTTAGATTCGTTTGCAGAGAAAACAGCAAGACTCTTTTAATCTTGTACTTTTCTAATTTGACTGCAATATATTTAAAAGGTTTTCATTGAACCATTTATACCGATTGATAATCATAATATGAGTACCATTTTTTACTACAATAGCATTTTTTATGTACTGAATAGGAAAAACAGGATCTTTATCTCCGTGAATGTGAACTGTGTGGGGTAAAGGTTCTTTTTGTTGCCAATTCACTATGCGGTCTATTGACCAATCGAGATAGGCAGGGGAGCGCATTCCTATATATTTCTCGTATAGAGCTATTCGTTTGGTCATCAGTTCAGAAAAAGAAAATCTTTTCCAAAACTCCAAATCGCTGATAGTACGAGTGGGCAATAACTTATGCAGGTTTGTATAGCGTGCCAAGAGCATTTTTTTAGGCAGTTCGTACTGTGTTTTTACGCTGGAAATGAGGACTATTTTTTGATAATCGTTCAGTTGTTTAGCTATCTCTTGTACAATAATTCCTCCAAAAGACACCCCTAAGAGCACAGGAGAAGGCTCGGTAATTGCTACTGCAATACGTCCTGCATAGTGTGCTAGACTTTCTTCTTTTTCGGGAGTAATCCAGTCGAGTAAGTGCACACGGAAATTGTTGGGGAATTGCAAACGCTCGAAAATCTTAGGGCTGGCAGCCATTCCAGGCATTAAATAAATAGAAAGATTATCTTTTATATTCATTTGATATTGCTTTTTTACGAAAAATAAGTAACTTTGCACCAAATTTTAAATGAGTAACAGGTTATAGGTAAAAAGTAAAAACTAACGATAGTTAGGTATGTGAATGAGGTATAATGCTCATTTCTTACTTCTTATCTCTTATCTAGACAGAAGCAAAAGTACAACATTTTTGTCAAATAACGAATATTACTAATTAAAAACATAGTACAATGGAAGTAATAGACAGCGAATTTTCACGTCAATACCAAGCCAAAATCAACGGTGAACTTGCCTTTGTAGAATACGCTATTCAGGAGCGTAAGATATTCTTTACCAAAACATTACTACCTGAAACGACGGACGAAGCGCTCATTGATGAATTCTTTAAAGGGGTAATAGCCTTAGTAGCTGAGAAAAAATATAGAGTGGTGCCCGTTTGCCCTGTAGCTATTGCTTTTTTTAAGCGTAATAAGGAGTGTAAAGACATACTTCCTGCTGGTATCAGGATTTAATAGTTAATGATTAACGGTTAATTAAAAAACTTCGTTTTACATTGATTATATACAGATAAAGTATGCGAGGGCAGAGTATGTAAGGTATACGCTCTAACAAAAAGAGCAGGGCTCTCCCCTACTCTCTTAACTATGTAGATAAAAAAGAATTAATAATATATTATATGAAAGCCGTATTTTTAGACCGCAACACGCTCTCTGAGCGCATAGATGTAGATATCCCAAAAGGGATAGCCCAATGGGTAGCCTTCCAAAAAACAGCTCCCGATGAAATTGTTCAACGTCTCAAACCTGCTGATATAGCTATCGTGAACAAGGTGAAACTCGATGAGAGTATCCTTAGGCAATTGCCTAACCTTAAGCTCATTCACCTTACTGCTACGGGTATGGATAATATTGATAAAGAGGCTGCGAAAGCCTTGGGTATAGAAGTGAAAAACGTAGCGGGTTACTCTACTGAAAGTGTTACAGAACACTTCTTCTTGTTGTTACTATCGGCTATGCGTGCCCTAAAAACCTATCACACAAGTGTAGAAGATGGTACTTGGGAAAAAGATGGTCGTTTTTGCCTTACTGAGCCACCGGTGTTTGAATTGCATACCAAAACCTTAGGGATTATAGGAGTAGGCAACATAGGGAAAGCTATTAGTAAAGTAGCTGAAGCCTTTGGTATGAAAGTGCTATGGGCTGAACGCCAAGGTAAAGCGCCACGTAGTAAAGAATATACTGAATTCGATAAGGTATTGGCACAGAGTGATATCATCTCGCTTAACTGTCCGCTTACTCCTGAGACTAAGCATTTAGTAGATGAAGATTTCATCTCTAAATTGCGTAAAAAACCATTAATTATCAATATGGCTCGTGGGGCTATAGTAGACCCTCAGGCGGTATATGAAGCTATAGAAAGCAATCGTATAATGGGCTTTGCTACCGATGTGTTTGAAGAAGAACCGCCAATGGCTAACGACCCTCTACTAAAAATAGCCAACCACCCTCGTGTGATTTACACTCCTCACGTGGCTTGGGCAAGCGAATACGCACAAGATAAGTTGTGGCGTATTTTGAAACGCCAAGTAGAAGATTTTATCGTAAAATATAAAACAGAACATAAGGAAAATGAAAAAGCATAATTTTAGTGCAGGCCCCTCTATCTTAGCACCTGAGGTATTCCAAAAAGCCTCTGAAGCCTTATTAGATTTTGAGGGGACTGGCTTATCGGTAATAGAAATATCACACCGCAGTCCAGAGTTTGTACGCGTGATAGAACGCGCTCGTGCATTGGCATTGGAAATCGCTGGATTGGACGATTCGTACACTACACTCTTCTTGCAAGGAGGAGCTAGTATGCAATTCCTGATGGTGCCATACAACCTTCTCGAAACCAAAGCTGCTTATATAGATACAGGTACTTGGGCTAACAAAGCACAAAAAGAAGCTGCTCTCTTTGGCAATGCCGAAGTGATAGCCTCTTCTAAAGCCGATGGATATAAGTATATTCCAAAAAATGTAACTGTCCCTACTGATATCGATTATCTGCACATCACTACCAATAATACGATTTACGGTACTGAGTACCACAGTTTACCTCAAACGAGCGTCCCTTTGGTAGCCGATATGAGTTCTGATATTTTCTCACGTCCGTTAGATTACAAGCAGTTTAGTTTGATTTATGCGGGTTCACAGAAGAATTTAGGAGCTTCAGGGTCTACCTTAGTGATTGTGAAGAAGGATATATTGGGCAAAGTAAGTAGGAAACTGCCTTCGATGATGGACTATCAGTTGCATATTAAAAACGATAGTATGTTCAATACACCTTCTACTTTTGCAGTATATGTAAACCTATTAGTACTCGAATGGATACAAGCACAAGGTGGATTGCAAGCCTTAGGCAAACGCAACCGAGCTAAAGCCGATTTGCTTTACGGAGAAATCGACCGCAATCCGTTAGTAGTAGGATATGCCAACAAAGAAGACCGCTCCCTAATGAACGTAGTATTCAACCTCACCGATGAAAGCACCAAAGAACGCTTTGACGTTTTGTGTAAAGAAGCCAATATCAGTGGAATAAAAGGACACCGCAGTGTGGGAGGTTATCGCGCTTCTATCTACAACGCTTTGCCTTTAGAAAGTGTACAAGTATTAGTAGATGTACTTAAAGAATTTGAACGCACCGCGTAAAGAAGAATAATTTTGAAAACAAAATAAGTCCGATACAAATATCGGACTTATTTTATATTATACAATATGTTATTTAATCTCTAAGACTTTATAATTAAATGTATTAAGCTTCACAACTACTACAGTTTACAAAATTCATCATCATTTCTTTTGCTACTGATTGACTGCGCTGATAGTACAAACTTTTAACTCCTAATTTCCAAGCCTCAATAAGCACTTTATTCACATCTCGGATAGGCATTGCTGAAGGAATATTTAAGTTCAAACTCTGCGTTTGGTCAATGTACGCTTGACGCTGTGCCGCTTGTGATATAATTTCCATCGGTGAAATCTCTTTAAAAGTTTTAAACACATTCTTCTCTAATTGAGATAACTCTTGCAAGTGTTGTACAGAGCCATTATTCAAACGAATAGAACGCCATACCTCTTCATTATTGAGACCTTTTTCCTCCAAAAGTTGGGTGAGATACTTATTTTTGCGCATAAAGTTCCCTTTAGAAAGCCCTACTTTATAATAATTGCTCGAATAAGGTTCGATACCTGGTGACACCTGCCCTAAAATAGCTGAACTAGAAGTGGTAGGAGCGATTGCCATAGTGGTAGTATTTCGTCTACCATATCCTTTTAAAATTTCTGGTTCTCCATAAATATGAGCTAACTCTTTAGTTGCCTTATCAGCTTCTTCACGAATGTATCTAAAAGCGCGGGCATTGAACTGAGTTGCCTCAAAGCTCTCAAAAGGTATCATATTGCGTTGCAAGTAAGAATGATATCCTAACACACCCAAACCTAAAGCACGGTGACGAATAGCAAAATTGCGAGCTGCCTGTAAATAGTAATTACCCTTTGTTTTTTCTATAAACTCTGAAAGTACCGCATCTAAAAAGAATACAGCTAACTTTACTGCTTTGGTATCTTTCCACTCATCAAAGAGCTCTAAGTTCATAGAAGAAAGACAGCAAATAAACGATTCATCTTCACTAGAAGGTAACATAATCTCACTACACAAGTTACTTGAACGGATGAGCATATCCTTATCTTTATACACTTGAGGGCGATTACGATTGGCATTATCCGTAAAGATAATGTAAGGTAACCCTTTTTGTTGGCGAGACTCCAAGACACGAGCCCATAGGCGACGTTTTTCTACATCACCATCTATCATTTCTTGCATCCAATAATCAGGTACACAAATACCGAAGAAAAGATTCTGAATAGGAAATTCCACATCTTTAATTTGTAGAAACTCTTCGGCATCGGGATGGTCTATATCTAAATAAGCAGCAAAAGCACCGCGTCTTACTCCTCCTTGTGATACAACGTCCATAGCCGAATCGAACAACTTCATAAAACTAACCGCCCCACTTGATTTACCATTATCGGTAACTGCAGAACCGCGACTGCGCAATTCGCCAAAATAACCAGAAGTGCCCCCCCCTATTTTGGTTTGCATAATCACCTCTCCAAGTTTATGAGTAATCCCCTCGATGCTATCAGGTACGTGCACATTAAAACAAGAAATAGGCAAACCTCTTTCAGTACCCATATTTGCCCAAATAGGAGATGAGAAACTAATCCACCCTTTAGTAATCATTTCTTTGAAAGCGGGCTGTAATTCGGGTTTATAAAGCCTATGTGCAGCAGCACTTGTAATGCGGTCTATCGCACCTTCTACGCTTTCTCCTTTTAGTAAATAGCCTCTATTGAGGATTTGTTCAGACTCTTCATTGAGCCACCAAATGTCTTTTTCTTCGTTCATAACTTTTTATTTTCGGGGTGCAAAGTAACAGCTTTATATTCTAATTTCACCCTCTATCCAAAATAAGTTATTAACAAAGTTTTTAACAATATAGCAAAATCAGCCTCTTAGGATAATTTTTTAACATACAGTTATACTTTTATATTACTTAGCTAAAATAATAAAAATTAAATATATGGGAAAGCAAAAACTACTAAAAATAAGAAGATATAGAAGAGTGAAAATATAGCTATTAATTACTACAAATCAACGTGTTAAAAAGAATTGTTATATTTAAAACAAAATAGTAATACGATTTTATCTAAAATATTTTGTTCTTTCAGATAACTTTTGTAGTTTTGTAGCGTTAAGTATAAAAGGAAATCTTATGTCAGAACTAATTACTAGACCTATACCTATTGATGAAGAAGTAGTGTGGGATAAAACAAAAACTATTATCAGTACTACTGATAAGTTGGGAGCTATTACTGACGTAAATCAAACATTTATAGACGTTTGTGGTTATCCTGCGGTTGAATTATTAGGAAAACCACATAGCATCATTCGTCACCCCGATATGCCTAAAATCATATTTAAGATTACTTGGGATAATATTTTGGCGGGGAGGAACTTTCACGCTATTATTAAAAACTTAGCTAAATCGGGTAAGTATTATTGGGTAATTACCGATTTTGAAGTAGGCAGGAATATTATTGGGGATGTTGTTACTATTATGGCGCGTCAGCATTCAGTACCTAAGTATGTAATTACAGAGCATATTGAGCCTTTATATCAAACGCTCCTTAAACTTGAAAAAATAGGAGATATGGAGCTTAGTAATCGTTATTTTAAGGGCTTTTTAGAAAAACAAGGCAAATCATATATTGAATATATTATGGATATTATGGACGAAAGCAAGCGAGAAATTCACTTTGATCCTATCCCTAATATGCCTCACACTGATACTAACATTGGAGACTATGAAATTTCCGATGATATATTTAGTGAAGAACATCACGAAGAAGAAACTATGATGCAACGCAAGAGTTTCTTTGCAAAATTATTTTCTACGAATTAGAATTTTGCAAATATCACAATAAAAATGAGAGCGTATCTATTGCAATAGATACGC
>NZ_KB291521.1:116206-154799 GCF_000318315.2 Capnocytophaga sp. oral taxon 324 str. F0483
GCGTATCTATTGCAATAGATACGCTCTCATTTTTGGTTCTTTCTATGACTACGATTCTTTCTTGTCTTGAATTTCTTTCTTGTCGTCTTTTAATTTAGCTGACAGTTCCATAGAAATAGCAGAACGTTCAAATTTAATTTTTCCTGAAAGTGTTTCTAAGACACAAGTATCATCAGTAAGTTCTACAATGCGCCCGTGCATACCACTTTTAGTAATTACTTTATCGCCTCTCTTCATTCCTTCAATAAAGTTTTTTTCTTGTTTTTGTCGTCTTACTTGCGGACGAATCATAAAAAAGTAGAATACTAAGATTATCAATATAAGAGGTAGTAAACCACTGTTCATCAATTGTTGCATATTTATTAATTTAATTATTAGTTTTTAGTTATTTTAGAAAATTGTAATTAGGAACTTTTAGCTTTGGGTTTTCAATTATAAAAGTCCTCTTCCTATCTTTTTTATTTGTTGTTTTTCTTCGAGTTCTTTATGTACATTTTTCATTACACCATTAACAAATGCACTACTTTTAGTAGTAGAATATTCCTTGGCAAGTTCTAAATATTCATTAAGTGTTACTTTCACTGGAATACTAGGAAAACTAAGCATCTCACAAACAGCCATTTTTAACAATATACTATCTATTACAGCCACACGATCTTTCTCCCAACCTGTCATTCTACTAATAATTTCATTCTCCCATTTACTATCATTGAGCACTGCTTTCTTTAGTAAACCTGTAAGAAAATCTTTTTCTTCTTCATCTTTATAAAGTGAAGGAACAAAATATTTATCAGGTGAGGTGGGGAGCACTTCTCTAAATAACCTACTTATATAGGTATTTACAATGGGATAATCATCTACCCAAGTGAGATTATAATCTTCAATATATTCATATATTGTCTCATCGGGAGCTATAATTTCTTCAAAAATAGTCATTAAAAAAGATTTATCAGCTTCAAAACTGCTCTTTTGTTTGCTGTATTTCTTATAAAACTCACTTTCTATAATGCTTTTATATATAGTACGCACATACTCTTCGTGTATTTCCCAATGGTTTATACGTGCATCAGCAATGGCTTCTTGTAATAATGTATTATGAACGATGGCTAAGAGCAAAAGGTTTTCAGAGAATTTTTGATGTACTGTTCTTTCTTCAGTAGTAGCCAAATATTTTTTCTGAGCTACTTTGTGTTGATGAGTTGCCAAAGAATGCAGTTCAATGAAAAGTGATAATATTAATAAATATAGGTGTCGCATTTCATCAGCACTGTTTTGCAAGAACTTCAATTCTTTGTCTAAATCCTGACTTTGGCTCTGACGCATTGCATAAATTGATTGCATTACTTTTGCCCTAATATGTCGTCTTGTAAGCATAATTTGTAAGAACTTTCTTAACTTTATTTTGAGAGTGCAAAAGTAGAAAAAAAGGTTTAACGAGCCAAAAAAAAGCGCTAAAAAAGCACCTAAAATGTTAATTTTTTACTAAAAATCGCATTTTTTCTTGTTTTATACTTGCTATGATGAAATATATTACTACCTTTGTCCTTATTAACTGTATTTATAAGTTATCATATGAACAAATCAGAATTAATTGATGCAATTGCAGCAGGGTCTGGACTTACAAAAACCGACTCTAAAAAAGCTGTTGAAGCGTTCTTTTCAAGTGTTGAAAAGGCTCTAAAAAAAGGTGACAAAGTAGCTGTCGTAGGATTCGGTTCTTGGTCAGTTGCTAAAAAAGAAGCCAGAGAGGCTCGCAACCCTCGTACTGGTGCAGTAATTAAAGTACCTGCTAAGAAAGTTGTAAAATTCAAAGCAGGGGCTGAATTATCTGAAGCAGTAAACAAAAAGTAATTGCAGTAAAAAAGTCCCTTTCAGTTGAAAGGGACTTTTTTTTATTTATTAGTAGATGAGTTAATTAGCATAGAAACCTTATTTAATGATTAATGGTTAATGATTAATGGTTAATTTGGGAGAAGCTTATAGAAAGCTTATAGGAAAGACGAACAATGAACGAACAATGAACGAAGGAAAAGTGAAGTTAAGTTGATGCTAAAGTAGAGATAAGAAGTAGGAAATTGGTAGACTTCTGCTTTGCTAAGAGTCGTAGCCCAACAGGCAAGTCGTAGCACGACGGGCTATTAGAAACTTTAGCAAAGTGCAAAGCGCACGAAAGCGCAAATTAATTCTCTGACAAGACTATAACTAACATTACCAATATGAAAAAGAAGAAAATAGTAGTCCTCACGGGGGCAGGGATTAGCGCTGAAAGTGGTGTGAAAACTTTCCGAGATGCCGATGGTTTGTGGGAAGGTCACGATATAGAACAAGTGGCAACACCTTATGGTTTTGAGAAAGACCCTGAACTTGTATTGAACTTCTACAACGGCTTGCGCAAACAGGTGAAAAATGTGCAACCTAACCCCGCTCACTTATTATTAGCCGAGTTGGAAAAAGAGTACGACGTGGTGATCATCACTCAAAATGTAGATGACTTGCACGAACGTGCGGGTAGCCATCACATTATTCACTTACACGGCGAACTGCTAAAAATGAGGGGAGTAGATGACCCCTATACGCTCTACGACTGTACTGACGACATTAAAGTGGGCGACCTAAGCCCCAGTGGAGCACAATTACGACCTCACATCGTGTGGTTTGGCGAAGATGTACCAATGATTGTAAAGGCTGCCGAAGAGGTAGAAACTGCCGATATAGTGATTATTGTAGGTACTTCATTACAAGTGTACCCCGCTGCTGGATTGATGAACTGCGCCAAGAAAGATACACCTATATATTATATAGACCCACGTCCAAGCATCAGTAGTAAAGATAAAATCACTGTAATTAAAGACGTTGCTTCAACAGGGGTAGCTAAAGCTATTGAACTAATAAAAGAATTGAAATGAGTAACTTCCCAAAATTTATTTTAGGTGACAACACCGATATGCCCGACGCTATGTTCGTGGTGCATTTAGAGTATCCGCGCTTCGTGCTAAACTTAGACAACGACGAAGTAGAATGGCTGGAAGAGTTTGACGAAGAAGACACCAAAGAGTTAGAGGCTGAAAGCGAGAACCTTATAGAAGAAGCTATCGCTTTCTACGAACGAGAAATCGCCCGTATAGAAGAAAATGACTACTAAGCAACTCATACAGCAAATCGAAGCTAAACAATCGCTGTTATGTGTGGGATTGGATACCGATATGACTAAAATTCCTCCTCACTTGCTTGAAGAGGAAGACCCGCTGTTCGCGTTCAACAAGGCGATTATAGAGGATACCCACGCTTTTGCAGTAGCCTACAAACCCAATACAGCTTTCTACGAAGCACACGGCGAAAAAGGTTGGCGCGCCTTAAAAAAGACGATTGACTACCTGAACCGTCACCACCCTGAGATTTTCACTATTGCCGATGCCAAACGCGGGGATATAGGCAACACTTCAAGTATGTATGCCAAAGCTTTCTTTGAAGATATGCAATTCGATAGCGTGACAGTAGCCCCCTATATGGGAAGGGATTCGGTAGAGCCTTTTTTAGCTTTTGAGAACAAACACACCATTCTCTTAGCACTAACTTCTAATGAAGGAGCTTTCGACTTCCAAACGCAAAAACTCAACGATGAAGAGCTGTACAAAAGGGTATTACGCACCTCACTCACTTGGCAAAACAGCCAAAACCTGATGTATGTAGTAGGTGCGACCAAGGCGGAATACCTAAAGGAAATACGCAAAATTATACCTGAACATTTCTTGTTAGTACCAGGAATAGGTGCTCAGGGAGGTAGCTTGGAAGAGGTATGTAAGTATGGTTTGAACGACCACTACGGACTGCTTATCAACTCGTCAAGAGGCATTATCTACGCTTCTAAGGGCGAAGACTTTGCCAAAGTAGCAGGTGAAAAAGCTGAGGAACTACAACAGAAGATGAAATTAATGCTTATGCTTAATGGTAAATGATAAGTGGTAAATGAGTAGTAATGAAAAGGGGCAAGAGAAATGATAAGTGTGAGAAGTAATAGGTATATCAACTTTGTACAAGTTTAAAACTTTGGCAGAATATGGTGATTAAAAACTAGTAAACTAATGACTAACAACTAAATAATATGATTACATTTTTAAATAAAAGCAACATTACACCAACCATTGAAGATGACGCTCACAGACTTTTTTCACTGTTGAGCAGGCGCTACCAACAACGACTATCTGACCTTTTCCAGGACAAAACTAAAACGCCTTATGTAGTGGGTTACATAGAAGACGGTCGCCTACACGGAATGGCTTCTATGGCTATCTACAGAGTGATTTCGGGCTATAAAGGTTGGATAGAAGATGTGGTGGTAGACGAGATGGCACGTGGTAAAAAAATAGGCACTCAGCTCATTCAACTTCTTATCGCCAAAGGCAAAGAATTGGGTTTGGGAGAAATATTGCTCTTTACCTCACCTACTAACGAAGCAGCTATTAAGCTCTATGAAAATGAAGGCTTTAAACGCAAAGGTGCAGAGGTATATGTGAACGCTCTCAAACAAATGTACCCACCAGAGTCTTGATATATTACTATTTCTTTGTATTTTTGCCCTCTGATAAGGAAACAATAAAAATACTATGGAATTAGTCCACAAGAATCTCGTATTGCCCAATAATGGCAAAAAGCTCTTATTGCACACTTGTTGTGCGCCTTGCTCGGGCTCTATTATACTATCTATTCAGGCATCGGGGATAGAGTTTACTATATTTTTTTACAACCCTAATATTCACCCTCAAAAAGAATACGAAATTCGCAAAGAGGAAAATATACGCTTTGCCAAAAAGTGTGGCGTATCTATTGTAGATGCCGAATATGACACCGATAACTGGTATACGCGTGCTAAAGGTATGGAATTTGAACCCGAACGCGGTAGCCGTTGTGCAATGTGCTTTGATATGCGTATGGAGCGTACGGCTTTATATGCTTACGAAAACGGTTTCGATACCATTGCAACCTCACTGGGCATCTCTCGTTGGAAAGACCTCAACCAAGTGAATGAGGCAGGCAAAAATGCTGCCAATAAGTACGAGGGACTTACCTATTGGGACTACAATTGGCGTAAAAACGGAGGTACTGCCTGCAATATGGAAATCTGTAAAAACGAGAAGTTCTACCAACAAGAGTACTGCGGTTGTGCTTTTTCGTTGCGCGATGCTAACAAATGGCGAGTAGCCAACGGAAGAGAGAAAATACGAATAGGGGAAAAATACTACGGAAGTGAAAAGTGAATAGTATGATAACTCCAGAAGAACTTACAGAAGGTCGTATCTTGCTTATTGATAAGCCCCTGCAATGGTCGTCGTTTCAAGCAGTGAACAAAATCAAATGGGCAATACTCAGACACTATAAGCTCAAGAAGATAAAGATAGGGCACGCAGGAACATTAGACCCGCTTGCCTCTGGTTTATTGGTGATTTGTACGGGCAAATTTACTAAGAAGATTACCGAAATACAAGACGCTGTAAAAACTTATACGGGTACTATCACCGTAGGGGCTACGACTCCTTCCTACGATAAGGAAACCGAAATTAATGCCCACTACCCTACTGACCATATCACTCCTGAACTGATAGAACAAGTGCGAATGCAGTTTATAGGGGAGCTCACGCAAACGCCTCCTGTATTTTCGGCTATCAAGAAAGAAGGCAAACGGCTCTACGAATTTGCCCGCGACGGGAAAGAAATAGAAGTTCCTCAGCGCACTATCTATATTCACAGTTTCAATATAGATGCAAGTCTGTTTCCTAAGTTGCACTTTGAGGTGGTATGTAGCAAAGGCACCTACATACGCTCCTTGGCAAACGACTTTGGTAAAGTCTTAGGGTCTGGTGGCTATCTATCTGCATTGCGACGTACTAAGATAGGTGATTTTTCGGTAAATGATGCCTTAACGCCTGATGAATTTATAAACATACATATTCCAAAAATGCAAACAAAACCTATTATTCTCACTACTGTATTCGAGCGATTTATTGATAAGAATAAAACAACTCTTAATGACCATTTCGCTCGAAAAGAATCTACTTTGAACACACAAAACAATAGGAAAAAGTCTATTAATGAAGTGTATGAAGAGCGAGAGCGAGAACACCTTAATAAACAACAAAAACAACGACACACTTCCGACCTTAATATAGAAGCTATTTTTCCTCGAAAAAAGAAAAAAAAGACCTCAGGAATCAAATATGAGTTTCGCTACTTTCTATCGATGTTTTCAAATACTGATAAGGCAATTATGCTTACCTTACTGATACTTTTCGGTACGGTAGTAACCCTTATGGTGATACAACTTAGCAGTAGAGAGAAAGAAATAATGATTGAAATGGCACTCACTCCAGATGATTTACCTTATGAACCTCCAAAATTAGAGGAACAAACTGAAGCGCCTGATCTTTCTCAAGCTATGAATGCGAAACTGACTACTAATGCTTATAATCAAGCCGATGCTGACTTACGTCATACTGAGAATTTTAAAACTTTAGACGAAATAATGGCAGAGCGTGCTTCTAAAGAGATGGAAAGTGCTAAAGAAGACTTGGTGAGTAATAATAAAATGTCGTCTAACTTAGTAATATCGGACGATAATACTCTTCAAAAAACAACTAAAATTTCATCTGATAATAAAGTAAATAAGAATACTTTAGTAAAATATGCCTTATCTGGCAGGACAGGAAATATACCTAACCCTGTATTTACTTGTGAAAAGGAAGGGCAAGTAGTGATTATTATTACAGTTGATGAAGCAGGAAGAGTTATTAGAACAGCTCTTGACAAAATGAATTCAACTACCAATGATGATTGCCTTATAGAAAACTCATTACTATATGCTAGCAGAGCCAGATTTAATGCTGTAACAGGCAAAAAAGAGCAAACAGGAACTATTACTTATATTTTTCAAAGTAAACGATAGAATGAAATTACAACAGTTAATTTGCATATTAAGTTTCTTATTAATAGGAGCTTGCAAAAATGCAAATCCACCTAAGCAAGACGCTTTCAATATAGAACTGTATCCTAAAAAGAAGGAATACCACATAGGAGAAACTTTACAGATAAAAGTTGTGAATCCTAAGTTTGAAGGTAAAATAGTAAAGATTAGCTATCAGTTTCATCACCAAGAGCTTGTTGTTACTAATGAGAACATAGTACTTGAAAACCTAATGTTAGGTAAACAGCCTTTAGAAGTAACTGTATATACTGATAAAGGAGAAGTTTATAAAGTACGAAAAGAAATTTTACTTTTAGCAGGACAAGCTCCTAAATTGTATACTTATAAAATACTAAATGAATATCCCCACGACAAACAGGCTTATACTCAAGGTTTAGAATTTATAGGTGATACTTTAATAGAAAGCACAGGGCAATACCGAGAATCTTCCATACGCAAATGGAATCCTTTTACGGGTGAAATGTACAAAAATGTACCTTTACAAGCAATGTATTTTGGTGAAGGAGCTACCGTTTTTAGAGATAAAATTATCCAACTCACTTGGAGAGAAAATATAGGATTCGTATATGATACTCAGCTAAAACTGTTAAAAACATTCTCTTACAATAAAAGTAAAGAAGGTTGGGGGCTCTGTCATAACGGTAGTGATAAACTTTACAAAAGTGATGGTTCAGAAAAGATTTGGATACTCAATCCTAACACTTTTGAAGAAGTAGACAGTTTACAACTATGTACTAATAAATCTATTTTTACCAATGCTAACGAATTAGAATTTGTAGACGGGAAAATATATGCTAATACTTATCTAAAAGATGGTATTATGGTTATCAACCCCAATAATGGTGCTATAGAAGGCGTTATAGATGTACGAGGATTAAAAGAAAAAGTAGAACAAACTCCTGACCTAGATGTTCTTAATGGTATTGCTTATCACGCTAGGCGTAATACGTTCTTCATCACGGGTAAGAATTGGAGTAAGATATTTGAGGTGATTTTTATAAACAAGAATTAAATAACGTGAGCTTGATGTTTGTATTTTTTTATTACTTTTGCTCTTATGATTCCAGAGAATATCCTACATACTCCCATCAACTACCTGCGTGGCGTGGGCAATCAGCGGGCTGAACTCTTGAAAACAGAGCTCGGTATCTATGAGTATCAAGATTTGCTAAACTTGTTCCCTAACAGGTATATCGACCGTACCAAGTTTTACAAAATCAACGAATTGCAGAACAATAATGCCGAGGTGCAGCTCGTAGGAAAGATAGTAAACTTACGCACAGTAGAGTCGGCTCACCAAAAAGGTACTCGTCTTGTTGCTACCTTTGTAGACGATACGGGCGCTATGGAGCTCGTATGGTTCAAAGGACTCAAATGGTTGCGTGAATCCCTAAAAATCAACGAACCTTATGTGATTTTTGGTAAACTGAATTTCTTTGGAGGCACTTTCTCTATGCCTCACCCCGAAATGGACTTGCTCAGCGAATTCAAGAAGGCAGGACACAGCAGTATTCAGCCCGTATATCCCTCTACCGAAAAATTAGCTAAACGCAACATTACCAATAGAGTGATACGCCAATTAGTACAAACGGTTTTTGAAGAAATAGGCAATAGCTTTGCCGAGAATTTACCGGATAACATACTCACTTCAATGAACCTCATCTCCAAGCAGGAGGCAATGCGCAATATCCACTTCCCTACAAATCAAACTTTGCTTACTAAAGCCTCTGTACGACTCAAATTTGAAGAGCTTTTCTACATACAAGTACAGTTGGTACGCAAGAATCTTCTGCACAAACAGAAGTTCCAAGGACAACCTTTCAAGAATGTAGGCGATGCTTTTATGAACTTCTATAACCATCATTTGCCTTTTTCGCTTACCGATGCCCAAAAACGAGTATTGAAAGAAATACGCGCCGATGTGGGCTCAAATGCCCAAATGAACCGCTTGTTGCAAGGCGATGTAGGTTCTGGTAAAACCATCGTAGCCCTAATGACGATGCTTTTAGCAGTAGATAATGGCTGTCAAGCCTGCTTGATGGCACCTACCGAAATTCTCGCCAATCAGCATTACCAAAACATTAGTGAACTACTAAAAGGGACAGGAGTAACTGTAGCACTGCTCACAGGTTCGTCTAAAACTAAAGAACGCAAAATGTTAGATGAACAATTACAGTCTGGAAAGCTTTCTATTCTTATAGGCACTCACGCTCTTTTAGAAAACAAAGTACAGTTCAGAAACTTAGGACTCGCCATTATCGATGAGCAACACCGATTTGGGGTAGAACAGCGCTCGAAGTTATGGCATAAAAACACTATTCCGCCTCATATCTTAGTAATGACCGCCACGCCCATCCCACGCACTTTAGCGATGAGTGTATATGGTGATTTAGATGTTTCGATAATAGATGAGCTTCCCCCCGGACGTAAGCCTATTAAAACTCTACATCAGTTTGAAAACCACCGTGCAGAGACTTATGAATTTATTAAAAAAGAGATAGATAAAGGACGACAAGCTTATGTAGTATATCCACTTATAGAAGAATCGGAAGCGTTAGATTTTAAGAACCTTACCGAAGGCTATGATTATATCGCGGCAAGCTTCCCTTTGCCAAAATATAAGGTTTCTATGGTACACGGTAGACTCAAACCAGCTGAAAAAGATGCTGAAATGGAGCGATTCCTACGTAATGAAACACAAATAATGGTGGCTACCACCGTGATAGAAGTGGGGGTAAATGTACCCAATGCCTCCGTAATGGTAATTGAGAGTGCCGAGCGCTTTGGACTTTCACAACTACACCAGTTGCGTGGACGTGTAGGGCGTGGCAGTGAACAGAGTTATTGTATATTACTCACAGGCAACAAAATGAGTAACGATACTCGTACACGTATGGAAACGATGGTGCGCACCAACGACGGTTTTGAAATCGCTGAAGTAGACCTAAAATTGCGTGGCCCTGGTGACCTAATGGGTACGCAACAAAGTGGAGTGCTCGCTCTAAAAATAGCCGACCTTGTAAAAGACCAAGATATACTAAAAGCAGCGCGCTTTCAGGCTATCGACCTCCTCAAAGCCGACCCTAATTTAGAGTTGCAACAAAACCAACGCATAACCTACACGCTCTATCAGTTACAACGCTATAAGAACCTCTGGACATACATTTCATAAAGAAGCTGAAGAGGTGATGCTTACTACATTGTAATCTTTTTCTACTTTTTTTCACCAAAAAATTTGGAGAGTTAAAAAAAAGTAGTACCTTTGCACCCGAATTAAACGTAGGGGTTCTTAGCTCAGCTGGTTCAGAGCATCTGCCTTACAAGCAGAGGGTCACTGGTTCGAATCCAGTAGGACCCACCAAAACTCGGATTTTATTGTTGTTTTCATAATTAAAAGGGATTCTTAGCTCAGCTGGTTCAGAGCATCTGCCTTACAAGCAGAGGGTCACTGGTTCGAATCCAGTAGAGTCCACAAAAGCTACTCAATACTGAGTAGCTTTTTTTTGTTAATTATTTATTTAAACAACAAATGATTATCAAGTACTTATAATTTTATAAATTGTTAATTATTAATTAATAATTGTGTATTGATAATTATTTCTTACTTTTGCGATATTTTTAAACAGAAAAACAAAAATAATATGTTAGGATTACAAACTTCTGTAGACGTTGCAACTACTGCAACCGACACTGCTCCCGTCGCAGTACAAGAGAAAACCCTTTCTATAATGGAACTGATTCTAGATGGTGGTATGGGGAGTATCATTATTATTAGTATTTTATTTGTGATGCTCGCTGTAGCTCTTTTTCTCTATTTTGAACGTCTTTTTGCTATTAAGGCAGCTTCTAAGATGGATAAAACTTTTATGTATAAAATACGTGATTGTATCTCAGCTGGGCGCTTAGATGCTGCTAAAATGCTTTGTGTACAATCCAATACTCCTGTAGCACGCCTTATTGAAAAAGGGGTTTCTCGTATAGGTAAGCCTCTTGAAGATATCAATAAAGCTATTGAAAATGCGGGCACTTTAGAGGTATACAATCTTGAAAAGAATACGGCTATTCTCGCTACTATTGCAGGAGCAGGGCCTATGATTGGATTCTTAGGTACAGTTGTTGGTATGATTATGTCATTCCACGAAATGGCTTCAGCAGGCGGTCAGGCAGAGATGGGGTCATTAGCAAGTGGTATCTACACCGCGATGGCAACTACCGTAGCAGGGCTTATAGTAGGAATTATTGCTTATGTAGGCTACAACCACTTAGTAGTAAAAACTGATAAGGTGGTACACCTAATGGAAGCCAATGCTGTTGAATTCTTAGACTTGTTAAACGAACCTCTATAGGTCTTAAAAAACTACTCTGATCTAATTATGAAATTAAAAGGTAGAAATAAGGTAAGTCCTGAGTTCAGTATGTCGTCTATGACGGACATTGTGTTTCTGTTGTTAATATTCTTTATGATTACTGCCAACAGCCCTAATGCACTCGATTTGTTATTACCTAAAGCTAAAGGTAAAAGCACCAACACACAAAACGTTTCAGTAAGCATTGATAAAGATTTAAACTATTTTCTTGACAAGAAACCTATTTCAGTAGATAATCTCGATACAGAGCTCAAATCAGCGCTCAATGGAGTAGAAAATCCTACTATCATTTTGCGTGTAGAGGAAAGTGTTCCTATTGAAAATGCGGTAACAGTGATGGATGTGGCAAACCAAAACCAATTTAAGGTGATTTTGGCTGTCCGTCCAAAATAGAAAGGTATATGAATTTATTCGATACAGAACATAAACGTAAATCCTTAGCACTCACTACGGTTGTGATGTGTTTAGTAATCTTCATACTGTTTTTTGCAGGAATGAAGTACTTAGACCCACCGCCCGAAAAAGGTGTAGAGGTCATTTATGGAGTCGATTTGGTAGGAATGGGTGAGCGCACTCCTCCGCCAAGTGCTACTAAACAGGAAGAAACTAAAACGCCTCCTCAAACACAACCAGAACAGAGTACTTCACAAGAAGTAAAGGAAAACCTTTTGGCTCAAGATAACAACGAAGAAGTTTCTGTACCCGAAGTACCTAAAAAGAAAGAAACACCTAAAAAAGACACTCCAAAAGAGAGTCCCAAACCCGCTCCTAAACCTTCACGCGAAACTTCGGATGCGTTATCAAATATATTGGGAGCTGCCAATGCAGGTGGTAGTGGTACCTCAGGACAAGGAGATAGCAACCAACCTGGTTATCAAGGACAGATAGATGGTAGTCAGTACGCTAATTCTTATTATGGCTCAGGAGGTGGTAATGGCACTGGCAAAGGTTGGGGACTGAAAGGTCGTACTATTGCTTCACAAGGTAAAGTACCTCAAAATTGCAATGAAGAAGGACGCGTGGTAGTGCAAATAGAAGTAGACCGTAGTGGTAAAGTAGTAAAAGCTACTGCTGGTGTGAAAGGAACTACTAACTCTGCTCAGTGTTTGCTGGAAGCTGCTCGAAAAACAGCTGCTATGCACCGCTGGAACGCAGATGATAATGCCCCTGCACGTCAAGTAGGTTTTATTGTTATCAACTTTAAACTCGGAGAATAAGAAATCAATTAATAATTGGTAATTAATAATTAACAAGATGAGATAATGGTTATAGTATAACTGATTATCTCATTTTTGATTGTACAACAACTAAAAACTATCTTTAACATTGAATTATCAAGAAACACTTTCGTGGATGTTCAACCGCTTGCCAATGTTTCAGACACAAGGTAAAACCGCTTTGAACAACAAATTAGATAATACCCTCGCCTTTACTTCGGTGTTAGGGAACCCTCAAACAAAATTCAAAAGTTTGCATATCGCAGGCACTAACGGAAAGGGTTCTTCCAGCAGTATGCTCGCTTCTATCCTACAAGAGGCAGGATATAAGGTAGGATTGTACACCTCTCCACACCTCAAAGACTTCCGCGAACGTATCAAAATTAATGGGAAGGAAATACCCGAAGACTATGTGGTAAGTTTTATAGCTAAAAACAAATTCTTTTTGGAAGAATATCACCTCTCATTCTTTGAAATGACAGTAGGAATGGCGTTCAGCTATTTCGAGAATGAAAAAGTAGATATCGCTGTGATAGAAGTAGGTTTAGGAGGACGTTTTGACTCCACTAATATTATCACTCCCGAAGTTTCTCTTATTACCAATATCTCTAAAGACCATACTGATATTTTAGGAGATACTTTACCTAAAATAGCTTTTGAAAAAGCTGGTATTATCAAACAAAATGTGCCTGTAGTAATCAGTGAATATCAAGAGGAGACAGCTCCCGTCTTCACAGCAAAAGCTAAAGAAATGAAAGCTCCTATTATTTTTGCTAATCACATAGAAACTTCTCTTACAACCGACCTTCAGGGTGCCTACCAAGAGAAAAACATCAAAGGAGTAATAGCCGTTACCGAATTGCTTATACATCAGGGGTGGGATATTACTCCGGAGAATATTGCACAAGGGCTTTTACACGTGGTGCACAATACAAATTTGAAAGGTCGTTGGCAAACCCTTGGCTCCTACCCTACTATCGTATGTGATACAGGACATAATGTGGGCGGACTTACTTATGTGATGGAACAACTCAAAAAGCAAACCTATACACACCTTCATATTGTAGTAGGTTTTGTAAAAGAAAAAGATGTAAATAGTGTTTTAGAGCTTTTCCCAAAAGAAGCTACCTATTATTTTTGCAGTCCTGCTATTGCAAGAGGACTTAATGTAGATACATTAAAGGAAATTGCCACTACAAAAGGACTCCAAGGGGAGAGATATTCTTCAGTAGCAGAAGCCTTAAATGCCGCTAAGGCACAAGCGCTTCCCACTGACTTTATCTTTGTTGGAGGAAGCACGTTTGTAGTTGCGGAAGTGGTGTGAGAAGTATTAGGAACGAGTTAGAAGTTCTCATCAACGAGTGAAACTAAGGAAGATAATATAAACTATCTACTTTTCCATTATCAAAACACAAAACAGCGTCTCCTATAGTGATATTATGGTATTCATTAGGTTCTTTTTTATAGGTTGCCACTATTTCAGATAATGTTTTATCAAAAATAGACATATCATCTATAAACATACAGTAAGGAGATAAATATTTTTCTTTTCCAATAAATTTTTCTACCATTAAATAATGAATAGAAGTATTTTCATTAAAAGAAAACTCTATTTTGTAATTCAATGCATAAATGACATATAGCCGATGTTCACTTGAATAATCATCTGCTATATTTTTTACAACTTCTATAGCTGTTAAAGCTGTATTAATTCCACCTTTTTTGAAGAAATCACTTGACTTTATAGTATACATTAGTTTACATATTTATTTTCAATAATGTCATTAAAAACCTAATATCATTTTGGCAATAAAAAAGTAAATCAAGATACCTAAAACATCGTTGCTGGTAGTGATAAACGGACCCGTAGCAACCGCTGGGTCAATACCGCGCTTGTGGAGAAGTATCGGGATAAAAGTACCTATCACAGCAGCATTTACAATCACTGTAATGAGTGCTATGGCTACCGTAATACTTACCAAATACTCAGCTTGAAAAGCAAAATGGCTTACTAATATCACTATTCCTGCAATAGTTCCTCCGTTGATGAGTCCTAATAGAAATTCTTTGAGCAACCTCTTGATAAGTTCGCCGTCGATAGAATTATTTGCCAACCCTTGTACTATTATCGCCGATGATTGTACTCCCACATTTCCCGCAGTAGCTTGAATAAGCGGAATAAATATCAATAATATAGGGTAAATCATCATCGTATCCTGAAAACCATTGATAATACTCGCTGCACCTAATCCTCCGAACATTCCAATAAGTAACCAAGGCAAACGCGCTTTGGTAAGTTTCCATACACTATCGCTTGCCTCCACATCATTGGTAATACCTGCTGCCAACTGATAGTCTTTTTCAGCTTCTTCTTTTATCACGTCCACCACATCATCAATAGTGATGCGTCCCACAAGACGTTTCATCTCATCAACTACGGGAATTGCCTCTAAGTCATACTTACTCATTATGTGAGCTACCTCTTCGGCAGTATCAGTAACGTATACATAGTCTACTTTTGGAATATAAATGTCTTTCACTTCTGAACGTGTGGAAGTAGTAAGCAAATCTTTAAGTGAAAGTCGTCCTTTAAGCACATCATTATCATCTACTACATAAATAGAATGCACACGAGTAACGTGAGCCGCCTGTTCGCGCATTTCTTTTACGCATTTTAGCACATTCCAATTCTCATTTACCTTTACAAGTTCCTTCGCCATTAGTCCTCCCGCAGTATCTTCGCCATAACGAAGTAATTCTACGATGTCTTTGGCGTGTTCTACGTCTGTGATATGCGAAATAACCTCTGTTTTTCTATCTTCGGGCAGTTCAGAAATGATATCCACCGCATCATCGGTGTCTAACTCGATGATTTCATCGGCAATTTCTTTTGCAGAAAGGTTTTTTAAGATATTCTCACGATAATCATCGTCTAATTCTGTGAGTACATCTGATGTTTTCTCAGCATCAATTAAACGAATGATGTATACCCCCTCTTCAATATCCAATTCGTGAATGATTTCAGCTATATCGGCATAGTGCAAATCATTTAAGAGGGTTGTAAGTTCTTTATTTTGTTTTTCCTCAATGAGTTGATGGATTTTCTCAATGAGTTCATCTGTTATTTTAAAAGTTGTCATAGTTTTAAGACGTCAAATCGTTAGCTATCAAACTTGATTACTGATTTTTTTAGTAATAAAAACAAACTCTTGCCAAGGCAATTGCTCAGGACGTTTATCAAATATAGGGTCTTGCTTTAAATTCTCATCTGTAAGTAGTGGTTTTAGGCTGTTGCGAAGGGTTTTTCGCCGTTGATTGAAAGCCGTTTTCACTACGGTAAAGAATAATCCTTCATCACAATCTAAATGGAAGTCAGCTTTGCGTACTAATCGTATTACACCACTCTTTACTTTGGGCGGAGGATTAAAAACACTCTCCGAAACTGTGAATAAATAGCTCGTTTCATAAAAAGCTTGTACTAAAACTGACAAAATTCCATACGTTTTACTGCCTTCGTGCTCGCATATACGTTCGGCAACCTCTTTCTGAAACATTCCACTAAACTCAGGAACGTATTCTCGCAGTTCAAGTAGTTTAAAAACGATTTGAGTAGAGATATTATAAGGAAAATTACCTATAATGGCAAATGGTTCGGCTAAATAACCCGCTACATCATATTTCAAAAAGTCATCGGCAATTATTTTTCCTCTTAATGCAGGATAATTTGCCTCCAAATAAACTACCGATTCCTTATCGATTTCCACTATGTGCACATCAATACCTTTTTTGAGCAAAAACTGAGTAAGTACGCCCATTCCAGCTCCTATTTCTACTACTTTTTTATAGTTTTTTAGCGATAATGTATCAGCTATTTTCTGTGCAATGTTCAAATCTTTTAAGAAATGTTGTCCTAAATGCTTTTTTGCTTTTACTAATTCCATTTATATACCTTTCAGCGAGGCTTTTAGTTGTTCTTTTGCAGAAGTATCGACTTTATTTCCTCATAATGGTCAGTTCCTACCAAAAACACTTTCTTTCTGTCCTTAGACACTATCCTGATTGCCTTATTATGTTTCGTATTATAGATGATACCTGCCGAAGTATACCGTATCCCAATGCCATAATACCAAGGAATATCAATGAGTTGAATAGTAGAGACGTCCATTTCTTGAAAATTCATTCGCCTATTCAAAAAACCGATACCAAATGAAGCTACAATACCATAATCATCAATTACAGTAGTAAGTTTATAGAATACAGCTACTAAAATAACCACTAATAATAGAATTATTGCCCAACCTCCTTTGTTTTGATAGCCTGAAAAAGCTATAATCCCTACAAAAAGAGCTAAAAAAGACAGTAATATATAAGAAAATTGTGTTTCTTTAAATTCTACAGCTGTTTTCATAATATTATTCTTTTGTGCAATTTAAAAATACACAGAAGCCACACCCTAAAATCTAATAAAAATTTATAAACAAGAAAAAGAACAAATTCTTAACTTTGGTGGCGGGTGGGCTTCTGTGCTAAAATGTTTATATTATTGCATTACAACTAACTCTTTACGAGTTTACCAATGCTTTCAAGCAGTTGCGGACGGTCAAAAAGGGCTATCTTAGCTACTTCGTAAAATTCCTTCACCCATTTGTTCATCGCCTCAAAGGCTTTGTTCTTATCCTGAGTGGCTTGTTGGTCGATACCACGCAATTTCACGTATTGCGCACGGAGTTCTTCCACTTTCGCAATGGCTGAAAGCTGTTCATCGGCGACAGCTTCGGTAAGTTTGAACCTGTCGAGCGCTGCTCGCTGGGTAGTAGTGGCTTTAATGCCCTCGTAAAGCTTTTTCGTGGTGGCTAAACCTTCCAGATAATCGCGTGACATCGTTCCTTTTAACCCAAATGATACCAGCGCTTCGGGAGATGCTTTTAACGCTACTTTTGCGACCTTGCGATGTTCTTTATATTTGTCGCTCATCGCTTTATAAGCCTTTTCAAACAAGGCTCTTTTCTCTACCGTTTGGCTTGTTTTTGCCAAATTATCGTTATAAGCGGCTTGTGCTTTGTCATAAAGCGCTTTACCCACTTTCATAGCCTCTTCATTGTATTGATATTCCTCTAACTGAGCTTTCAATTCGGCTATTTCACTGTAATTGGTAAATAACAAACGTCTGTTTTCAAGTGTTTTTAATTCTGTGCTCTTTTCCTTCATAATATTACATATTTTAAAAGGTCTATAAATTAGTTGAAAAATGTTAAATCATTATGATTTACATTCATTTTTATACCGCAAAAATCCTGCCAAATAACATTGTACAAATTATTGTTTTTGCTTGTAGAAAAGCATTCTTTGTAAACTTCTCATATTAATTTAAAATAAGACGATAAGCTGTTACACTACTTTCGTTTATAGTTACAGTGAGTTATTTTGACATTACAACACGCTTTTTACTTATTACTTAGTTTCGTTATCTTGTTACTTTGTTATCTTTTAAGTTTACTTTCTTTTGTTTTTAAGTTGCTACACTTTCTTTTGGTGTTACAAAGGGTTAAAATGCTCTATCAGTTTCTTACTTTCCGGAGTAACAAGATAGCTAAGGTAAGGAAAATAAGGTTAGGCAATAGGACAGCCATCAAAGGTGATAATCCCCCTGAGGTTTGGGCAAGGGTTCCAAACACACGGTCGAAGAATACAAAGCTAAAACCTACGACTACTCCCACCATTAAGTTGATTCCCATTCCTCCGCGCTTTTTCACCGATGAAACAGCCACGCCGATAAGCGTAAGGATAAAGGCAGTACTTATAGCACCCCAACGGCGGTATTTTACCAATAGATACATATTTAAATTGGGTGAACCTTTCATCTTTTCGCGTTCAATGAACTTGTTTAGCTCAAACAAGTTCTTATTTTCCGCTGTATATTCCATCGGCATTAGGTCATCAGGCTTGAAATTGAATATCGTGTCTAACTGGTCGCGTTTCACTATCACATCGTCGTCCTCCCCTATCTTTCTTTTGGAGTAATTGGTAAGCCGATAAGTTTTCGTGCTGTCTATCCACTGAATCGTTTCGGCATTTATCTTTTCCGTCATCTTAATACCATTAAAATGTTCTACTGAAAAGTTATACCCGCGTTTGTCTTGGTAGTTAAACGAGCTTACATAAAGGTAATCGTTGTCAGAAAACTGATTGTAGAGGTCTGAAACGCTTTCCACCTTCGAAGAACGTATATACTTATTCCAAAAATCATTATACACAGTGCTGGCAGCGGGTACAATAAACATTCCCATAAAAAACACTATCACCGAAATGATACTCGCACCCACAATATACGGACGCAAAAAACGCATATACGATACACCTGAGCTCTGGATAGCGATTATCTCGGTATTATTGGCTAACTTTGATGTAAACCAGATGATAGAGAGGAATAGCAAGATGGGAAACAATATATTGGCAAAATAAACGATAAAACTGAGGTAATACCACAGTATTTCGTTCATCGGGGCGCCCTTTTGCATCATCTTATCTACTTTTTCAGATAAATCTACAATAATTCCGATAGGAATAAAGAGAATTATCATCATAAAAAAGGTAAGAAGATAGCGTTTTAAGATGTACCAGTCGAGTATTTTCATTTTTTTGTTTTTTTTATAAACGATTTGACATATCAGCAACCATTTTTGTCTTCCACGTAAGGAAAGTACCCGCTACAATTTGTCGGCGAGCTTCCCTCACAAGCCATAAATAGAAACCAAGATTGTGAATTGAAGCGATTTGTTTGCCCAAAAACTCGTTAGCAGCGAATAAATGACGTAAATAGGCTTTCGTGTAATAGGTATCTACGTAAGTATGTCCGTCAAGATCTATGGGCGAGAAATCATCTTCCCATTTTTTGTTTTTAATATTGATAATTCCTTTTGCAGTAAAGAGCATTCCGTTGCGAGCATTGCGCGTGGGCATTACACAATCCATCATATCCACTCCCAAAGCAATATTTTCCAATATATTAACGGGTGTACCCACTCCCATAAGGTATCGAGGCTTGTTTTTGGGGAGAATATCGCATACAAGTTCGGTTATTTCATACATTTGTTCTACGGGTTCGCCTACTGATAGCCCCCCGATAGCGTTTCCGTCGGCATTTTTGCTTGCAATATATTCGGCAGACTGTGTACGAAGGTCTTTATAGACTGACCCTTGTACTATCGGGAATAAACTTTGATGATAACCGTATTTAGGAGGTACTTTTTCGAGGTGAGCAATGCATCTATCGAGCCACCTATGTGTGAGATGCATTGAACGTTTTGCATAACCGTATTCACAAGGGTAAGGCGTGCATTCATCAAAAGCCATCATAATATCAGCACCTATACTGCGCTCTATTTCCATTACTTTTTCGGGTGAAAAAACGTGAAAAGAGCCATCGATATGGCTTTTGAACTTTACACCTTCTTCTTTTATCTTTCGGTTAGCAGCCAATGAATATACTTGATAACCACCGCTATCGGTAAGTATGTTTCTATCCCAATTAATAAACTTATGTAAGCCTCCTGCTTTTTCCAAAATGGTTGTTTGAGGTCGTAAATAGAGGTGATAGGTGTTCCCCAAGATGATATCGGCATTAATATCGTCTTTCAGTTCGCGTTGGTGCACTCCTTTCACGCTTCCCACCGTTCCCACAGGCATAAAAATGGGGGTTTCAATCACGCCGTGGCTGGTAGTAATCTTCCCAGCACGTGCTTTAGTATGTTCGTCTGTTTTTAGTATTTCAAAATCCATAGTTGAAACATTTTCGGGCGCAAAGGTAGGGAAGAATTAGCAAATTAGCAAATTAGAAAAGTTAGCAAATAGACTAATATCTCTTTCAGAATAACTGAGTAAAGGCGTAAATAGCCAAACCGACTAATCCGCCTACCAAAGTGCCATTGATACGGATAAATTGAAGGTCTTTACCTACTTCCAATTCAAGTTTTTCGCTCAATTCGCGTCCCTCCCAGTTCTCCACCGTATGATTGATGAGTTTCCCCACTTCTTCTTTGTTTTTTAGCACAAACTGATAGGCAGTTTTCTGTACCCAAGCGTCTATTTGATGCTGCAACTGGGCATTTTGGCGGAGTTCATCGGTGAGGCGCTCCGTAGCGGTGCGCAATAGCTTTGCAAGGTGTTGTTCCCACTCAGGAGTATTGAGTTTTTCGGCAAATTCATACAATTGCACTGTAATTTCAGCCCTGATAGGGTGTGTTTCATCTTCCGATGCTTTTACAACTAACTGATAGAGCCCATTGCTTACCTTCCGAGTAATTGTATCTTTAATAAACGATGGGACAAGAGGAGGAAATTGGCCGTCAATTTCGTGTTGCATCAGCTCTTGATGTTCGGCGAGGTAAGTAGCTACCTTTTCAAAAGCTTTTCGAAGGAATTTCTGATGTTTATTCTCGTCTAAAAAAGTGGTGAGAACTTCGCTTGCTTTTGCATTGAGAGGTATTTTTCTTACAAAAGTTTCTATCTGGTGAGGAGTACTTTCTTTCGAGAGCCACTCAACTATAAATGATGATACTTTAATATCGGTAATGTAAGGACGTATCTGTTTAGGTTTAAGAAAGTTCTCCACGACGAAATCACCTAAATTCTCCCCGATGTCATTCTTTCTTTCCTCAATGAGGTTAGTATGTGGAATGTTTAATCCTAATGGTTTATGAAAGAGCGCTGTTACTGCAAACCAATCGGCAAGCGCTCCTACCATAGCGGCTTCGGAAAAAGCCTTTATATAACCTATAAAAGTGAGTTCGGGAGCTTTTTTATGCCATACCACCATTGTCATATAAATGATGAGCATCAAAACAAAGAGCCCCGTAGCTATATTCTTGTGGTGTTGTAGTTTTTGGCGCTTGGAACTGTTCATAAATTATCAGCTTTTCAGGTGCAAAGATACGAAGAAAAGTGTGAAAAATAAAAAAGTTGAGTATATAAATTGTCAGATAGTAATTATTGCCTATCTTTGCATCAGTTTATTCTAAATAGTAGTATTTTAAAACTTGTAATAAAGATGATAAAAAAGCACTTTTTAAAAACATTAGCCATAGGAATAATTGCTTTACTTACTCTTTCATTTGTACAGCAAGCAACTGTTAAAAAATACAAATGCCTCATACAACTCACCAATTACAAGGGTGAAGGAGCCTACATAGTAGTTTCACTCATCAATCCCGAAGGTAAATATGAGCAAACACTACAAATTCTTGGAGATGATCCTGAATGGTACGACGATCTTACTCAATGGTGGAAGTTTTATGGCAAACGCCAGACAATTGATGGGATTACAGGAGCTACCATTAGCGGAGGAGAACGCGCTGTAAAGATACTTACAATTGATGATAGTAAACTGAACAAGGGCTACAAAATACGTTTTGAGACTGCCGTTGAAGATGAATATTACTATGCTAAAGATGCTGAAGTAGAATTTAAAACCGAGAGCCTTAACACTAAAGTTGAAGGTAAAGGATATATCCGTTATGTGAGATTAATGCCTAACGATTGACAATCTCCTTAAAGAAATTATGAGTAAAGAAATTATTTTAGACCGGTTATGGGCATTAGAAGACTCTCCTTATAGAGATTTTACAGCGAATTTGATTCCCACTGTGGAGAAATCCCGTATTATAGGGGTTAGAACACCTGCAATGCGAGCGTTGGCTAAAGAATTAGTAAAGCATTACCCCACTGAGGCAATGTCTTTTTTAGAAGAGTTACCTCATTATTATTATGAGGAGAATAATCTACACGGTTTTATCATTGAACAGCTAAAAGATTTTGATAAAGCGATGCAATATACAGAGGGGTTTCTCCCTTATATTGATAATTGGGCTACGTGTGATACTTTTGCTCCTAAAATCTTCTTGAAATACCCCGAAGAGACATTAAAACACATCAAACAATGGATTACAAGCAAAGAAACCTATACAGTACGTTACGGAATTGGCTTGTTATTGTCTAATTATTTAGATGCTCTTTTTAAGGAAGAATACTTAACCTGGGTAGCGAAAATTACCTCAGATGAATATTACATAAATATGATGATAGCGTGGTACTTTGCTACTGCTTTAACAAAACAATATGAAGCAACAATCCCTTACATAGAATCAAAAACACTTTCTCCTTTTGTTCAAAATAAGAGTATACAAAAAGCAAGAGAAAGCCGTCGTATTTCCGAAGATACTAAAAAATATTTGTTACAGTTTAAACTCTAATCTTATTCTTCTCTTTCAAAAAAACTAAATACACTCCCTCCATATTTCTTCGCTTGTGAGAAAAATGGCTGTTCTGATAAATCTGTTTTAGACGAATGTTCAATAATGAGCATTCCATTTTCAGTAAGTAAGTTTTGATTGAAGACAATATCGGCAATAGTAACAAACTTTTCAATCGGGAAATCATACGGAGGGTCAGCAAAGATAACATCAAACTGCTGAGTAGTACGTTTTAAATATTCATATACATCGGCTTTAAGTGCTGTAATAGGGTAGACTAATTCACGTGCTATTTTATTGATAAATTGCACACAACCGTTATGGTTATCAACTGATAATACTGAGGGGCAACCTCTACTGGCAAACTCATAGCTAATATTTCCTGTTCCTGCAAAAAGGTCGAGTACAGAAAGTTCTTCAAAATAATAATAGTTATTGAGTATATTAAAAAGAGCTTCCTTCGCAAAATCGGTAGTAGGGCGAACTGGCAATTTATTAGGTGCTATAAGCTGTTTCCCTTTATTCTTCCCTGATATTATTCTCATAAAGATTAACCTTTTTATTGAACAGTTTCCCTCACTGTTAAACTCTGCATTACCTCGTTCATAGCTTCTTGGATAAAGGATAAACTCATTAATTATTCTTCCACTTCTTTCATCGTATGGTACACCTGTTGCACGTCCTCATCTTCCTCTATCTTCTCGAGAAGTTTCTCCACATCGGCTTGTTCTTCAGGGGTAAGTTCTTTCGTTACTTGTGGAATACGCTCAAAGCCTGACGATAAGATTTCTATGTTACGGCTTTCTAACTCTTTTTGGATAGCTCCAAAGCTCTCAAAAGGCGCATAGATGAGGATACCGTCTTCGTCTACAAACACCTCTTCTGCCCCGAAGTCTATCATTTCGAGTTCCAACTCTTCGGGGTCTATCCCATTGCCATTAATACGGAAGTTACAAGTGTGGTCGAACATAAACTCCACTGACCCCGATGTGCCTAAAGTACCATTACACTTGTTAAAATAACTGCGGATATTAGCTACGGTACGGTTGTTATTGTCGGTTGCCGTTTCTATGAGTACAGCAATACCGTGAGGAGCATAACCTTCAAAAAGGACTTCTTTATAGTTTGCAGTATCTTTTTCAGTTGCTTTTTTAATGGCGCGCTCAATATTTTCTTTAGGCATATTGGCGGCTTTGGCATTCTGTATCACGGCACGCAAACGCGAGTTACTCTCAGGGTGAGGACCTCCTTCTTTCACTGCCATTACGATGTCTTTCCCTAAACGGGTAAATGTTTTTGCCATTGCTGCCCAACGCTTAAATTTACGGGCTTTTCTAAATTCAAATGCTCTTCCCATTTTTATTTTAGTTATTAGTTATTAGTTTGTTATCTGTCTGTTCTGTTGTCTTAATCAAAATTTGGTTATTCACAAAGTGTAAAGGTGTCTCAGGAAAGTCAAGATGAGTAAGGCGTTTCATCTCATTAAACACCTTGCAATCATTATCGAGTTTTAATCCTTTCACTTTCGTCTGTTTCACTGAAATCACATTGGCATAAAGAAAATTGCCTTTGCGGTCAATCTTAATATCAAGCAAAGGAGCAATACCATTAACTCCTTGCAGATTAAAATGTCCATAAGTATTGAAATTTCCCATACTATAAGCGATAAACTTCCTATTGTACACTTCCACCGCGCGGGTAACGTGAGGCCCGTGCCCCAATACAATATCGGCACCTGCGTCTATTACCGAGTGCGCAAACTTATACACATTCCCCCTATTTTCACCGAAGAAAAACTCATCAGCTCTCGGCACGTGTGTATTTTTAGAGCCTTCAGCGCCTCCGTGGAAAGAAACAATGAGGATATCCGCCTGTGGGCGCAATTCCTTTACCAAATTGGTAGCCTGCTCTATGTTGTTTATCGATAGCATATTGCTATTGGGCGAAAAAGCACAAAAACCGTACTTTATGCCTTCTTTCTCAAATACAACCGACTTTTTTTCTACTGGCCCTGCGTGGTATATACCCACCTTATCGAGTATTTTAGCCGTATTGCGCCGTCCTTTTTCACCAAAGTCATTGGTGTGATTATTAGCGGTGCTCATCAGGTTAAAACCTGCTTCCTTAATGATTTTCCCATAGCGGTTGGGCATACGGAAAACATAGCAAGGACTCTCTTCTGTACCCTTGCACTTCTCCAAATCGCCACTCTTGCACTTCTCCGAATCGCCACTATCGAGTATCGCTCCTTCTAAATTTCCGAACACAATATCACCTTTCAGATAGGGTTTTACGTATTTAAAACTGTTCACCGCATCGTCCTTAGGCAAATAACCAGCAGGAAAACCCGAGCCTATCATCACATCGCCAACAGCTACTATGGTAAGCGTATCTTTGGTACGAACGAGTAAGGTATCAACAGTAGTATGCGCCAAACTATCTATTTGAGCTGTAGCATATCCACTAAAACTTAATGCTATTAACAATAAGAATCTCTGCATCTTATCCTTTATTTTTCGGCAATCACATCAATTCCTCCTTTTACGGTCTGATTGAGTTGTACATTTATTTTCGTCCCCAAAGGCAAATACACGTCTACACGCGACCCGAATTTGATAAATCCAGCATCTTCGCCTTGTACCACTGTTTCACCGACTTTGGCATAATTCACAATGCGTTTAGCCAATGCTCCCGCTATTTGTCGGTATAACACTTCACCGAACACAGGGTTATCTACCACTATGGTAGTACGTTCATTCTCTTCCGAAGCCTTAGGGTGCCACGCCACCAAATACTTTCCCGGGTGATACTCGCTATAAGTAACCTTTCCGCCTAAAGCATAACGAGTTACGTGCACATTCACAGGTGACATAAAAATCGATACCTGCAAACGTTTATCTTTAAAATATTCTTTCTCAAACACTTCTTCTATCACCACCACCTTACCGTCTACAGGAGCGATAATATGCTGGTCATTTTTAGGCGTAATGCGTTTAGGATTTCTAAAGAACTGCAATATAGCTATCAAAAATAAAAAAGCTACTATCTGTATAAGCTTCTTAAGCCACGGTATATCAACAAAATAATGTGCTATAAGCGATATACCTATCACGGCGAATAGCGTAATGAGAATAATCTTAAAACCTTCCTTGTGAAACATTGTATGCAATTATTTTAGGGTGCAAAGATACGAAAGAATTAACAAATTGCAACGCACAATAAATATTTTTCAACCATAATTCTTGGTCTTCCCTATTTTTTTACTACTTTTGCCCTCTGACATTAAAACTTTAATAACTATTGCATTTTTTTTGGCATATCGGCAATTTTAACATTTTTTCCTCAATGTCGAAAATTGAAGTTTTTACCAATTGAAATACAGCTTAATAAGACGTTAGCTTCGGCTTACCTTCGTCTTAGGTTCGTCTTTCCTTCGTCTTAGCTTCGCTCTAACACCATCTAAACAGCAGAGTAGCTGTAACTCTTATTTAACTGATTAATAAATATTTAATATTTTTCATAGCAATAAAGATAAAGAAGTGTTTTAATCATTTTTTTTGAAGAAAATGCACGGTTTTTATATATTTTAACATTTTTTTCTCAGTTTTCTAATCAGTACTCTACTTAAATAAATAATACTGATAATCAATTATATTTAATGAATTACATAGAATACACTTTTACTATTGCCCCTATGGGGGTTGCTTCTGAAATATTAGTTGCCGAACTCGCCGAAGTAGGCTTCGAGAGCTTTGTAGATACCGAAACCGGTTTGCAGGCTTATATACAAGAACCCTTTTGGAATGCTAATATACTCTCTGATATACAGATACTTCACAGCGAGGAGTTCCAAATTACCTACACACATCAAACTATTGAACAGGTGAATTGGAATGAGGAATGGGAAAAACACTTCGAGCCTATCACCGTAGACGATAAGTGTACTGTACGTGCTACCTTTCACCCCGAAGCACATACCCCTTATGAAATTGTTATCGACCCTAAGATGAGTTTCGGTACTGGTCATCACGAAACTACTTATATGATGTTGCAATTCCTTTTAAAAGAGGAACTCAAAGGCAAAAAGGTGCTCGATATGGGTTGTGGCACAAGCGTACTCGCTATTATGGCAGCCAAACGCGGTGCTACCGAGGTACTCGCTATTGATGTAGACGAATGGTGTGTGGAGAACTCTATAGAAAATGTAGAACGCAATGGCTGTAAGCACATCAAAGTACAGTTGGGCGATGCTTCTTCACTGGCTAATGAAAAAGACTTCGACCTTATTATTGCGAATATCAACCGCAATATTCTCTTAAACGATATACCGCAGTATGTGCCAGCCCTCAAAGCTGGAGGCAATCTCTTGCTCAGTGGTTTTTACAAGGAAGATATACCTCTTATCCGCAAAAAAGCGGAAGCATACGGTTTGCAATACATCAAGAACTTAGAACGCAACAACTGGGTAGCAGTAAAATTCAAAAAACAAGCCTAATGAGTACTTTCGCCAATAGAATTATCAACTTCAACACACATTTAGAGTACAACCAATCCTTGCCTAAGGGTTTTGATGTGCTGAATCCTTATATGGATAACCCTGAAACTATGGAGGTAATGCGTGCTTTTTATCACAAATTCTACAACGATAACCGCCAGCGGAAATTCATTATAGGTATCAATCCCAGCCGACACGGGGCAGGAGTTACAGGCGTTCCTTTTACTGATACCAAGCGATTAAAAAGCGAGTGTGGCATTACAATGAAGTCGGCACATACTCACGAAGTATCATCTGTTTTTATGTATGATATGATAAAAGCATACGGTGGAGTCACTAAGTTCTACAATGATTTTTATATAAACTCTCCTTTTCCTTTGGCTATTGTGCGAAAAGCCTCAGACGGCAAATGGCTCAATGCTAATTATTACGATGAAGAGGTGCTGTTCAAATCACTAAAAGACTATATGATAGAAACTTTAAAAAAGCATATCGCCTTAGGAGTAGATACTCAAAAGGTGTTCGTATTAGGCAAAAAGAACGCTACTTTCTTACAAAAATTGAATAAAGAAGCTACTTTATTTGGTGAAATGGTAGTATTAGAGCATCCCCGATTTATCCAACAGTATAAATCAAAAGAAAAACAGCTGTATATCGATAAGTTTTTGACGAGTTTTGGAATATAGACAATGAAACAATACGATGTTTTGGTGATAGGTAGCGGACTTTCGGGGCTCTTTTCGGCTTTGCTCTTGGCTAAAGCAGGAAAGAGCGTGTGTGTATTGGAGAAAAACCAACAATATGGGGGTAACCTACAAACTTTTGTGCGCAATAATACGCTGTTTGATACAGGAGTGCATTACATAGGAAGTCTCGCAGAAGGTCAGGTACTATATGAGTATTTTAAAGATGTAGGTATTGCCACTCATCTTTCGGTAGAACGCCTTGATATAAACGGCTACGACCGCATTTGTTTTGGCGATACACCTAACGTGATGTATCCTCACGCTCAAGGTTATGAGAACTTTGTGCAACAACTCCTCTCCTATTTCCCCAATGAAAAGAAAGCCTTAGAAGCGTATGCTCACACAATGCAATCTATTTGCGATAAGTTTCCACTCTACCGCCATAAACAAGCCGTAGCCGATTACGATGTGCATACGCTTTCTTTAAAACTCTTAGATTTCCTCAACGGTATCACAACTAATGACCGACTCAAAGCAGTGCTCTTGGGCTCTAACTTTCTCTATGGAGGCGCTGATGAGCAGACACCTTTATACGTGCACGCGCTATCGGTCAATTCATATATAGAAAGCGCTTGGCGACTCACACAAGGGGGTAGCCAAATCACCAACTTACTCATTGAAAAATTGCGCCAATACGGTGCTGACCTTTTCAACCAAAGGGAGGTCATAGGCTTTGAATACAGTGAGGGGAATACTATCAACACAGTACTCACCAAGCAAGGAGAGCTGTTTGTTGCAAAACAAATCATCTCGGCTATAGATGTAAAGCAACTACTCAACATCACAGGTAAAACGCCTTTTAAGCCTTCTTTTTGCAAACGCGTGCAGGGCTTACAACCTACGGTTGCTGCCTTTTCATTGCATTTGGTACTCAAGCCAAATTCTTTTTGCTACTTGCCCTATAATGTGTATTGGTTTAAGGATAATAACAGTGTCTACCACGCTACTAATTACCCTACTAACAACTTCCCGATTTCGTATATGCTCTCTATGAATCCTCCAAAGGACAGCAGGGAGTATACTGATAATGTTACTATCCTCACCTATATGAACACTGATGAACTGCAACGCTGGCAAAATAGTTTTACGACCAACACCGAGGGCAACCCAAGAGGCAACCAGTATGAAGTTTTCAAAAGTCAGCGCGCTATAGATTTATTAGATGTAGTTGCTCAACAATTTCCTACACTCAAAAGTGCTATTACTCATTACTACACCTCTACCCCACTCACTTACCGCGATTATATAGGAAACCCTACGGGAGCATTGTACGGCTACAAAAAAAACGCTAACCATATAATGGAAAGCGTTTTTATGCCACAAACTCACATCAAGAATTTGTATGTTACAGGGCAGAGTGTTGCAATGCACGGATTAGTAGGTGTTACTATCAGTGCGGTGCTCACCTACCAAATTTTGATGCGGTCTTCAGGTTTTTTATAAAGTTTATCACCTTCTTTTACATCAAAGGCTTTATACCAAGCATCTACATTCACAAGCGGACCGAATGAACGGAAATATCCTGGGCTATGAGGGTCGGTTTTTACTTGATTTGTAAGGTATTTATCAGTCGAAAGCGTACGCCATACGGTACCCCAAGAGATAAAGAAACGTTGTTCTTGAGTGAAATTGCTTATTTTACCTACATTACCTTTATCTTTTAAGTACATTTGCAAAGCATCAAAAGCGATGTTCACCCCACCGAGGTCAGCTATGTTTTCACCACTGGTGAAAGTACCATTTACAAATACACCTTTTACAGGTTCGTATTGGTCGTATTGTTTAGCAAGGGCTTTGGTAGCGTTCTCAAAGTTCTTTTTATCTTCAGGAGTCCACCAATTTTTTAGATTACCATCGCCGTCAAATTCAGCGCCACTATCGTCAAATCCGTGTGTCATTTCGTGACCTATTACAGCACCAATACCACCGAAGTTCACCGCAGGGTCGGCTTCGAAATTGAAGAAAGGAGGTTGTAAGATAGCCGCAGGGAAAACGATTTCATTATACAATGGATTGTAATACGCATTCACTGTTTGGGGCGACATACCCCATTTAGTTTTATCTACAGGCTTGCCTACTTTTTCCAAACTCTTTTGGTAAGCCCATTCACTCACGCGTTGCAAGTTAGCAAAATACACCGTTTTAGCAGCCGGTTCAATGGTCAGTTTAGAGTAATCTTCCCATTTATCAGGGTAACCTACTTTCACAGTAAATTTATTCAGTTTTGCCAAAGCCTTTTCCTTAGTAGCATCTGACATCCAAGTTACATCTTTGATGTGTTGTGCAAAACTCTTTTTGAGATAGTCTACCAAAGTAACCATTTCTTCTTTAGCTTTAGGTGGAAAATACTTTTCTACATACAATTTACCAAAGGCTTCACCCAAAATACCATTGATAACGCTTAGCGCGCGTTTGTTCATTGGACGTTGTTCTTGTTGTCCTTGCAACTCCTTGTTGTAGAAGTTAAAAGAAAGCTCATCGAGTTCTTTGGTAAGGTTGCTCGCATTATCAGCTACTAATTGATATTTGAGGTAATCTTTGATAAGAGGCAAGTTCTTTTCGTTGATAAACTTATCGTATTGTTTGTACAAACGAATTTCAGAAACAACTACTTTATCAGTGTTCACCCCTACGTTTTTAAGAAACTGAGGTAGATTGAGATTCTTCACTAATTTGCTGAGCTCAGCCATTGTTTGAGGGTTGTAGCTAAGGTTAGGATTGCGATCTTCCTCATTGGTGAGCATCAATTTGGCTACCGAGCGTTCAAAATCTACCATTTGTTTAGCTTTTTCAGCAGCTTTGTCGTCTTTAAGAACTTTGAAGATAGCCTTTACATAATCTTGATACTTTTGTAAAGCCTCAGTATTCTCCTTGTTGTCTTTTTGATAGTAATCGCGCCCCATACCGATGCTAAAGTTGCCGAGATACACAGTATTCATATTAGAATCCTTCATATCGGCATATACCCCCCAAGCACAGATAGGGTTTTCGCCCTCACGAGTTACCTCTTCCAAATACTTTTGAAGGTCTGTGAGGTTTTTAATAGCCTCAATCTTATTCAAATAACCTTCAATAGGTTTAAGTCCTTCGGCATCACGCTTTTTCCAATCGATAAACGATTCGTAGAGGTCTTTTATTTTCTGACCTTCAGTACCTTTAGCGAAGTTTTCCTTGAGGAGGTTATCCAAGATGAGCAAGCAATTCTCATCGGTTTTCTCGCGTAGGATATGGAAAGAGCCCCACGTAGGTTTATCAGCTGGTATTTTGGCAGTTTTAGCCCAAGTGCCGTTCACATAGTTGTAAAAATCATCTTGCGGACGTACCGTAGTGTCCATTTCAGCAAGAGCAATCCCCTTGTCTGCATTTTTGTCTGTCATTGCATTTTCTGATTTTTTGTTATTTCCGCCACAGGCAACCATTAGCCCTACCAACGAAAACAACAGTGCGGTTTTTACTGTTTTTCTCATCATCTTGTATAATGTTTTTGTTTAATGAAGCAAAGGTAAAAAATAATTAACAATTAGCAAAGAAGGATGAAGAATTTTAACATAAAAAACTTTGCTAAGCCTTACGAAAAGCTTAGCAAAGAATGGGATAAAGAAAGGTTTATAGTTTGCTTATTTCCTTCCTCAGTTCATTTATTTTTTGTCTCTTTTCATCCATTTTTTGTTTCCGTTCATCCATTTTCTGTTTCCGTTCATCCATTTTCTGTTTCCGTTCATTTAATCTCTGCTGGTAAAGGTCGGCGCGTTGTTTGTGAAGATAAAAAAAATTTTCTTGGAAGCGGTTCATTGCTTTTTTTTCCAAATCATAAACCCGTTTTATTTGTTTTTGGGTGAGAAACTTACTATACTTGGCGTAGTAATTTTTCCTGAGGTCAAGTATCCTTTGGCTATGTTCAAACTGTTCTTGTATGGCCTTCTTTGCCTGATCTTCAGTTATCATATCTGCTGGGGTATCAGTCCTTTTTTCAGAACGAAGTGCCCATAATTCTTTTTGATACTGACAAAAAGTTTCAATGAACTGTTTGGATGCGACATCGCTCAAAGCAAGTTCATTAGCAATTTGTTTGGCTTGTGCAATAGCCAATTCTTCACGTGATAAATGCTGTTTATCAGTACTTTGAGCTGACAGAGCTCCTCTAAAAGCTATTGTTACAATAGCTAACAGAAATAGTTTTAAAAAATTGTTTTTCATACGTTTGTTGTTTTTACTCGTTAATAAATACGTCGTCTTCAAAGACTGTGATGATATAATTTTGGTCTTCTTCACTGAGCTTACTAAAAGCTTGTTCAACATCCGAAATAGTAGTGTGCTGTTCAAAAAACACATTTTTTACGATAAAAAACAAAGCAATAGTTGCTGCTATAGCGAGAGTAACCTTGAAGGTTATCAACCTAAAATTTTTCTTAGGCTTGGAGGATATAGGTTGATGATTTTTTACTTTTTCCAAAATAGTATCTTCTATTTGTTCAAAAAAATCATCAGGCACTGTATAAGGCATTTTTTTACCTATTTTGCTAAAATTAAAATCTGTTTTCATAGTTGTTAATCGTGGGTTTTCATATATTCTACAATTTTATTTTTGGCATTATGATAATTAGCCTTTACGTTTGCTATGGTTGAGTTGGTTATTTGGGCTATTTCATTATAATTTAACTCGTCGTAATAACGAAGATTGAATGCCAATTGCTGTTTTGTAGGCAATGATAAGATGGCTTTCTGCAATTTCACGCTTTCTAAATCGGTGTAATCAACATAGTTAGCACTCATTATACTATTGACATATATTTCCAAGCTATCTAACGAGAGTTGTTCCTCTTTTCTTCGGCTTAAAAGGCGTAAGGCTTCATTAGTAGCAATCTTGTAAATCCAAGCTCTAAAAGAATCTTTACTTTTGAATGTATTAAATGACCGGAACACTCGTATAAAGGTTTCTTGTACGGCATCTTGTGCATCTTCGTGCTCAACTACAATTCGCCGAATATGCCAATATATTACTTTTTTGTATTTATTCATCAGCAATCGGAATCCGTTTTCAGGGTGCTCGTTCATCGCAACTATTATGGTTTTATCATCTATTATCATTGCGATAACTGTTTTTTAGTTCGTATTTTCAATAGATTTATTTAAACAAACGTTCTGTAATAAAGACCTACTAAATGAGTAAAAGTAAAATTGATAGGTGATTTTTTTTCTGTAAATCAATAAAAAAGCTTTGCTAAACCTTGTAAGAGTTTTTAGCAAAGCCTTCTGTAGAAAAGATTTTATCTTATATAATTTGATAGTCCTATTATATTATAATATTTGATGGTCCTATCGTACTAATTTCTTATACTTAATACGAGTAGGTGTTACTTCTTTGCCAAGTCGTTTTTTCTTATTCTCTTCATACTCTGAAAAGCTACCTTCAAAGAAATACACTTGTGAGTCACCTTCAAAAGCTAAGATATGAGTACAAATACGGTCTAAAAACCAACGGTCGTGTGAAATTACTACTGCACAACCTGCAAAGTTCTCTAAACCTTCTTCTAAGGCGCGAAGAGTATTTACGTCTAAATCATTAGTAGGCTCGTCTAACAGCAATACGTTACCCTCTTCTTTAAGAGTCATTGCCAAGTGTAAACGGTTGCGTTCTCCTCCTGAAAGAGTGGCTACTTTTTTATTTTGTTCGCTACCACCAAAGTTAAATCTACTGAGATAAGCACGAGAGTTCACTTGTCTACCCCCCATCATAATGAGATCTTGTCCACCAGAGAAATTCTCCCATATAGACTTCTCGGGGTCTATCTGTTTATGAGTTTGATCTACATAAGCTATCTTCACCGTGTCACCTACCAGAAACTCACCACTATCGGGCTGTTCTTCACCCATTATCATACGGAAGATAGTAGATTTACCTGCTCCATTAGGACCTATCACTCCTACTATTCCTGCTTGAGGAAGCACAAAGTTTAAATCATCATAGAGTAGTTTATCACCAAAAGCTTTGGCTACGTGACGTGCTTCTATTACATTAGTTCCTAAACGAGGTCCGTTGGGGATATATATTTCTAACTTTTCTTCTAATTGTTTTTGGTCTTCATTGAGCAGACGGTCATAGTTCTGCAAACGTGCTTTTTGTTTAGCTTGACGTCCTTTAGCTCCTTGACGTACCCATTCGAGCTCACGCTCCAATACTTTCTGACGTTTGTTTTCAGTTTTCTGTTCTTGAGCCAAACGTTTAGCTTTTTGGTCGAGCCAAGAGGAGTAGTTACCCTTCCAAGGAATACCTTCTCCACGATCGAGCTCTAATATCCAACCCGCTACATTGTCTAAAAAATAACGGTCGTGAGTAACGGCTATGACTGTACCTGCATACTGTTGCAAATGCTGTTCTAACCACAATACCGATTCTGCATCGAGGTGGTTAGTTGGCTCGTCGAGTAACAAAACATCGGGTTGTTGCAAGAGCAGACGGCAGAGTGCTACCCTACGGCGTTCTCCTCCCGAAAGCACTTTGATAGGCGTATCGGGCTCAGGGGTACGGAGGGCTTCCATCGCTACTTCTAACTGATTGTCGAGTTCCCAAGCATTTAAGGCATCTATCTTATCTTGTAACTCGGCTTGCTTATCCATCAGCTTTTGCATCTTATCGGGGTCAGAATAGTTTTCCTCGAGCCCAAAAAGGTCGTTGATATGATTGAATTCCTCTAAGAGCTTTACAGTTTCGGCTACTCCTTCGCGTACAACTTCAATAACAGTTTTATCATCATCAAGATGAGGTTCTTGTTCGAGATAGCCTACGGTATAATTAGGAGCAAATACTACTTCTCCTTGATAGTTTTTATCTATTCCTGCAATAATTTTTAGCAGAGAGGATTTACCAGAGCCATTAAGCCCTAAAATACCAATTTTGGCTCCATAGAAGAAACTTAGGTAAATATCTTTGAGTACCTGTTTATTAGTAGATGAATAGGTTTTGCTTACCTTATTCATCGAAAAGATTATCTTTTTATCGTCAGCCATTATTTCATTTATTTAGAAAATATCAATATCTCCCTTCCCTTCTCGTAGCACCACAGGAGCATCTCCTGAAAGGTCTATAACTGTGGAAGCCACATTATCGCCATAACCTCCATCAATCACCAAATCTACTTTGTTTTGCCATTTCTCGAAAATAAGTTCTGGATCGGTGGTATATTCTATCACATCATCTTCATCATAAATAGAGGTAGATACAATAGGGTTCCCTAATTTCTCTACAATTGTACGAGCTATTAAATTATCGGGGACACGAATACCCACTGTTTTTTTCTTCTTAAAATCTTTAGGCAAATTATTATTACCTTGCATAATGAAAGTATAAGGACCAGGTAACGTACGTTTCAACAACTTAAAAGTACTTGTATCTATTTGTTTTACGTAATCTGATAGGTTCTTTAAATCAGAACATACAAAAGAGAAGTTTGCTTTTTCGAGCTTTACCCCTTTGATACGTGCAATCTTTTCAAGAGCTTTAGTGTTAGTAATATCACAGCCCAATCCGTAAACTGTGTCGGTAGGATAAATAATCAATCCTCCACGGCGAAGGACTTCTACTACCCTACTTATATCTTTTTCATTGGGATTTTCGTTATATAGTTTTATAAACTCAGCCATTTTTCAATGATTAACAGTTAGTAATTAATTCGTATAGTGGTAAATTTGCAGTAAGAGATAAGCTTTTCGTCTTGATTTGTTACTTTTATTTCCCATAACTGGAGCGTTCTACCTGCATTCACGCATATTGCCTTAGCATAGAGTGTATCTCCTACCCTACCTGCTCGCACGTGATTAGCACTTAGTTCTATACCTCGTATCTGCTCTCCTTCTTCTCGATAGAGCAAATAAGCTCCTAAACTCCCTGCAGTTTCTGCCAGCGCAAGTGTAGCCCCCCCGTGAAGAACCCCGTCTATCTGAGTAACGCGTTCGGTAACTGGCATACTAAGAGTAATAGTACTTTCAGTAATTTCAGCAATTTCCATTTGCCAATCACGCATTAAATTATTAGGAGGTAGTGTTTCCCACAGTTGTCGCAAGGTTTCTTTATTCATATGATTTGGTAAAAACTTTAAGAGTTTACAAAAGTATAAGCGGTGATTTCCTAAGGATTCATTTCTTTTGCTTTAATTTTATCCAATAAAGTGCGATATTCATCAGCTAAATAAAACTGAGTGCCAATAGCATCAAAAATAGCATCTTGTGTAAGTACCCATTGCGGTACTTCGTCAGGTATTTTACCATCATTGCTATCAAAATAGTCTTGGCGCCACTGTTTACTATCGTAATAAGCTACCAACTGGTCATACTCAGGTTGGATTGCTTTCCATTCTTCCAATACTTCTTGAGCTTTGGTAAGAGTATTTTCTAATTTAGCAAGAATGTCGTTCATCTTGCTAATATTCTCATATCGTTTGTTCATAGCTAATTCAAAAAAAAGTTAGTTTATTGTTTTAATTAATGCTATCGTATTCGATGATAAACACTTCTTCGTCGTCGTGTTTGAGATAGTATATTTCACGTCCTAACTTCTCTTTACCTTCTTCGGTGTAAAGAGATTGAAGTTCTTTTTTATCTTTTTCAATCTCCCTTTTAAGGAACTGTTTTTGCTTATTGAGTTTTTCTCTTTCTTTATTGAGTTCGTGATGAGTTAATATAGAATTAGCATCAAAGAAAGTCATCCATATTATAAAAAAGAATAATATGGCAAGATATAGTTTATAACCCTTCAATAAAGATAGATATTCAAGTAACTTTTTCATTATTTTTGAAATATACGGTTATGCACTATTGTTTTAATGATATCAATAGCTACTTTATTGCGCTTATTATTAGGAATAATGATATCGGCGAATTCTTTAGCAGGTTCAATAAACTCTAAATGCATAGGTTTTAAGGTGGTTTGATAGCGATTGAGTACTTCATTCACATCACGACCTCTCTCGGTTGTATCGCGTTTGATACGACGTATAAGTCGTTCATCAGAATCGGCGTGTACAAATATTTTAATATCAAAAAGCTCACGGATATCGGGGTGTGCAAAGATAAGAATACCTTCTACAATTACTACTTTGGTAGGTTTAACTAAAATGGTTTCGTTAGTACGGTTGTGTTCTACGAATGAATAAGTAGGACTTTGAATATCTTTTCCTTCTCTTAATGCTAATAAATGTTCTTTAAGCAAATCAAAATCGATAGAGTTGGGATGATCAAAATTGATTTTGGTGCGGTCAGAAAAGCTAAGATAACTCAAATCTTTATAGTAAGAATCTTGTGAAATAACGGTAACTTCCTCGCCTGAGAGTTCTTTAATAATTTGATTAACAACAGTTGTTTTACCACAACCTGTTCCTCCTGTAATTCCTATGATAAGCATCTTTGATGTATTTTGGGGCAAAAGTATAAAATACTACTCAATTGACAAAGTAAAACTTAAAAATCGTCAATGAGAAGTTCTTTTAGTGATTGGTCTTTACATACTACAGCAACAAGTGTGCGTTCTTATAAAGTTTGCGCAGTTCATCTCGTACTTCCATTAGGGCAAACCCCAAGAGATTCTTACCACGCCACGAAGCGATGTTGAACGCTTTTTCGTTATCTTTACCTAAACCAATACCCCAAATGGTGTCTAACGGACTGGCTTCTACTAATATCTTATCACCCGTAGATAAAAGAAAATCCATCATTGCTTGGTTTTGGGTAAATTTATAGTAATTGCCATTAAGTACAATACTGTATTTCACCTTATCCCATACGGCAGGGTCGAAATTGCGCACCTTTCTACCTAAAGATTTTATCAGCTTAGGATCGGTAGTGTTCATTATTTCCTTTTCTACTTCTTCATCGTCAAACAAACGAGCTTTTTCAGCCATCATATACTGTTCAGTACACGAATATTCATCGGCATTTACATTAAAAGGCGAAAGTTGCCATTGTGAAAAACAGGATTCATCTATGGTATCGGCATTAGGTTTCCAAAAGAAGAGAAACTTGAGTTTTTTAGGAGAGTTAAGAAAGGTTTCTTTGGAATATTTACACATTCCCTTAGGTTGCCAAAAGGAAATACTTCCAAAGTAATAATCCTCTTCATTATCAACAATATCTTGAGATAATTTACCGTCATTATTAATCATTTTCCAATTGTTGTGATGCCAAAAAACAGGATAAGGAAAAAGCTTTTGATACTCTTGTTGCTGTTTAGATGTAAGCGTGTCGTACCAATCCCAAAAATGGTAACGGTACTCTTCGCCATAGCCCATACGCCAGCCCATCGTAAATTCAGAAAGTTCAGGATATTTAATCCACTGCGGAGTCATATAATCCATAATTGAATAATTAATCATTAACAATGGGACAAAGATAGTAAATAATTAGATAATTAGCAAATGCACTGTTAATATCATAGTGCGAGCTACACAGACAGTCGTAGCACGAGAGGCAATCATAGCACTATGTACGGGTAATAAAAAGACGGTGCGAGCCACACGGGTAGACGAACAAAAGACGAACAAAAGACGAACAAAA
>NZ_KB291522.1:0-9013 GCF_000318315.2 Capnocytophaga sp. oral taxon 324 str. F0483
GGAAGTGTGAGGTCTTAGGTCATAGGCAATAAGGAAAAAGTGTAATAGAAACCTCCCTCCTTACACATACCCAGCTGTCGCGAGGTACATACTCAGCTATTGCTGGCTACCTCAAAGAGGGGGAATGTGGGGACGGAAAAACGACTATGAGGTTGTAAATCAGAGATAATCATTCCTTAAAACCTTGATTCACACTGATAATTTTCTTACATTTGTGCGCTTTCGCAAATTGTGAAATTTGCTCATTTGCTAATTATGCCCTACCTTTGCGCTTTATTACTCAATATGACAATAGATTTTGAACATAAACAGTCGGCGCACTGTGAAAATGGAGTAGCATCTAATTTGTTGCACTTCAATGGAGTGGAACTGAGTGAACCGATGGTCTTTGGGATTGGGTCGGGACTGTTGTTCTTCTACTTTCCTTGGATAAGAGTGAACGAAGCACCTGCTATTAGTTACCGCACAATGCCGGGACATATTTTCAGCAAAGTAGCCAAACGTTTAGGATTTAAGGTGAAACGCCAAAAGTTTTCTTCCCCCGAAAAGGCAGAACAAGCCCTCGACAACAATCTTGCCAAGGGTATCCCTACGGGCTTGCAAGTGGGGGTGTTCAACCTACCTTATTTTCCCGATGAGTACCGCTTTCATTTTAACGCGCATAACTTAGTGGTTTATGGCAAAGAAGACGGCAAGTACCTTATTAGCGACCCCGTGATTCCTTATACTACGACCCTTACGCCTGAGGAACTCGCCAAAGTGCGTTTTGCCAATGGGGTATTGGCACCCAAAGGACACCTCTACTACCCTACTCATTTACCCAAAGAGCTTCAGTTGGAAAAGGCAATATGGAAGGGTATCAAGCAGACGTGCAGTACGATGCTCGCTCCTGTGCCCATAGTGGGTGTAGCAGGAATTAAGAAACTCAGCAAGGATATACTGAAATGGCACCGCAAGAAAGGTGCAAAGACTACCAATCACTACCTCGCTCAGCTGATACGTATGCAGGAAGAGATAGGCACTGGGGGTGCAGGTTTTAGGTTTATCTACGGTGCTTTCTTGCAGGAAGCAGGCAAACTCCTAAAAAACGATACCTTATTAGAGCTCTCCAAAGAAATTACCGATATCGGTGATGCGTGGCGCGACTTTGCGGTAGCCATAGCCCGCGTATACAAAAACCGCAGCACCCAAGCCGATGTCTATAACGCCCTCTCACAACAGTTGTACACCATAGCCGAGAGAGAGGAAACGTTTTTTAAGAAGCTTCGGAAAGTAAAAGGTAAAAGATAAACTTGCCAATACCAAAATAAATCCTTATATTTGCAGAATTAATGATTAAAAACATTATAAAATGAAAAAACTAATTAACGTAACATTTGCATTATTAATACTATGCTCAGCCATTACCTTAGTTTCTTGTGGAAAAGACGATGATAAAGGGAGTGGTAAAGAGTTCCCAGAAGGCACTAGAGAAGTTACCCAAAATGGAATTAATGCTAGAATAAAAGATGAAGTATGGGGTGGAGATGGAGGTAATACAGTGTTACGTGTGACTGTAAAACTAACAAAACCCGATTTTAACTCAAAGCCAAGAGGAAAAGTTTATGTGCAAGCGAAAACCACCGATGGAGAGGTTTTACTTGCTTGGAGAAATGGCGTCCAAGGACAAGGTGGGGAATTTGGTGATTATTGGATTGGAAAAGAATGTGAAATTGACTTTTCAATCGCCCTCCTTAACAAGAAAAAAATGGCACCGAACTCTGTAAGCATTTCAAAATTTGAGGTGTACTCAAATTAAGTGAGGAGTGAAAAGATAAACGAAAGCTATAAGAAGCTTCCAGAACTCCGATTAAAAAACTACTGATTTATAAAAATGAACAAAATCAACCTTTTACTTTTATTAGGCGTTGTCGCTACAAACTGGGCGCAACAACAGCAAACCCTCGAAAAAGGGTGGAAATTTACCCGTGAGGACAAACCAGCGTTCTCGCAAACTAATTACAACGATGCCAAATGGCAACGCGTAACGGTGCCTCACGATTGGGCTATCTATGGTCCTTTTGATATGGAAAACGATATCCAACGCACGGCTATCAAGCAGGACGGACAAAAAGCGGCTATTGAACACACAGGGCGTACGGGAGGGTTACCTTTTGTAGGCGTAGGTTGGTACCGCACGCAGTTCAACGTGCCTGAACTTACGTCAGATAAGCAAGTGTTTGTACAGTTTGACGGGGCGATGAGTAACCCCGAAGTGTTTGTAAACGGACAAAAAGCCGGTGAATGGCACAATGGCTACAACACTTTCTTCTTGGATATCACTCCTTACGTAAAAGCCAATAACAACACTTTGGCAGTGCGCCTCAACAACCTTACCCAGATGTCGCGTTGGTATCCAGGGGCAGGCTTGTACCGCAATGTGCATATCATCACTAAAAACAAGACGCATATCCCTATTTGGGGTGTGCAGATTACCACCCCCGAAATAACAAACAACTTCGCCAAAGTAGTAGTAAATACTGAGTTCGTAGCTGATAAGAAGACTTCGGTTGCGGCAGAAACTGTTATTTTCAATAATCAAGGTGAAAGAGTAGCATATGCTAATACCAAAGCGACTCCTTACACTACCGATAAGATTTCAGCAGAACTGTATATTGACAATCCCCATTTGTGGGACATCGGCAAGCCGTACCTCTATAAAGCTGTTACCAAGCTCTATGAAGGTGATACTGTAAAAGATGAGTTAACCACTACTTTTGGGGTTCGCTCTATCGAACTCAAGCCTAACGATGGTCTGTACCTCAACGGGCGCAAAATCAAAATACAAGGGGTGTGTATGCATCACGATTTAGGTCCTCTGGGCGCTGCCGTAAACGAGAGTGCCATACGCCGACAAATACAAATGATGCGGGATATGGGGGTGAATGCTATCCGCACTTCGCACAATATGCCCGCCCCTGAATATGTCCGCTTAGCCGACGAATTAGGGATGCTACTTGCCGTAGAGAGTTTTGATGAGTGGGCTATCCCCAAAGTGGAAAACGGTTATCACCTTTACTTCAAAGAATGGGTTGAAAAAGACCTTACGAACCTTGTAAAACACTACCGCAACAACCCTAGCGTGCTGATGTGGTTCATCGGTAATGAGGTAGAAGAACAGAGCGTAGAAAGTGGCTCGCAAGTAGCGCGCTATTTGCAAGATATCATCAAAAAATACGATACTACCCGCCCCGTGAGCAATGGTATGGATAGACCCCACGATGTGCTCAAAAACAATATGGCAGCAACGATGCAGCTAATGGGCTTCAACTACCGCCCGTTTAAGTACAAAGAGGCTTACCGCAAGTTGCCACAACAGCTTATTTTGGGTAGTGAAACCGCTTCAACGGTGAGCTCGCGCGGGGTGTATAAGTTCCCCGTAGAGCGCAAATCAATGGCTAAATACCCCGATATGCAATCGTCATCTTATGACGTAGAACACTGCGGTTGGTCGAACTTGCCCGAAGACGACTGGATACATCAAGAAGATTTGCCTTATACCATAGGAGAGTTCATCTGGACAGGTTTCGACTATCTCGGCGAACCTACTCCTTACTATGTAGAATGGCCTTCCCATAGTTCCTATTTTGGAGCAGTAGATTTGGCTGGGCTACCCAAAGACCGCTTCTATCTCTACCGCTCGCATTGGAATAAGGAAGCCGAAACCTTGCATATCCTTCCTCATTGGAATTGGAAAGGGCGCGAGGGTGAAGTAACTCCTATCTTCGTTTATACTAATTATCCTTCTGCCGAATTGTTTATCAATGGCAAAAGTCAAGGGAAACGCAGTAAAGACCTCTCTATAAAATTAGAAGAGGAAGAAAAAGACGGCAATCCTTCAGATTTAGAACGTCAGAAACGTTACCGCCTAATGTGGATGGATACTAAGTACGAACCTGGTACTGTGAAAGTAGTAGCTTACGATGCTAATGGTAAGGCAGTAGCCGAAAAAGAAATACGTACCGCTGGCAAGCCTTATGCTTTGCGTCTCAGTACTCAATACAAAACAGTGCTTACCCCTAATAGCAAAGACCTCGCTTTCATCACCGTAGAAGCGGTAGATAAGGACGGCAATTTATGCCCAACAGTGAATGACCTTGTGCAGTTCAGCATTAAAGGTGCTGGCTTTTATAAAGTAGCTGCCAATGGCGATGCTACTTGCACCGACCCTTTTCACTTACCTAAAATGCACCTCTTCAATGGGAAATTAGTGATGATGGTACAAGCAGGTGAAAAAGCAGGCGAAATTACTATTGAGGCAAAAAGTAAAACGCTAAAAGGAAAGATTTCAGTAGAAGTTAGAAAATAGAACATAGAAATTAGATGCTGTTATTTTTATATGTTTTGCCAAAGGACAAGAGCCTTTGGCAAAGTTTTTTATAGTAGAGGTAGAGCTGAGAACAATTGGTGCATTAACAAAAATATTGTATCTTTGTACTTTCATCTACAAATCGTCCACTTATGAACTACCGTCTTGCCTCTCCCGCCGATGCGCACAAAGTAGCCACTGTGCTCACCGATGCTTTTGCTAACTACAATATGTATCGCGAGGTGCTCAACTCTTTTTTTACTACCGATAGCAAGTATATAGACTATCTGAACAAATTGCATTATGTACAAGTGATGAGTAATATCCGTAAGGGTTATTGCTTGATAGCCGAAGAAAACGACGAAATTATAGCCGTCGCAGTGATGCAATCGTTGCGATACACTCGTATTACCCTTTGGGATTACCTACGCTCGGGTGCTTTCGCGCTTTGGCGTTATGCCAAACCTACTCAATACTTTTTACCCTTTTTAGACAAGAGCAGCGAGCACGCCAAAAAACAAACTTCTGAAAACAGATGGTATTTAGAGAGTTTTGTAGTGAGTCCCGCGTGGCAAGGTAAACACATAGGAGGTAGATTTTTAGACGAAGCCGTTTTGCTTTTAGTAGCGCGTGAAGGAGGTAGCCAACTCAGTTTGGTTACCAATACCGAAACAAATGTATCTTTCTACCAAAAACACGGTTTTGAGCAAATCCACCAAACCAAAATAGGAGGCGTAGATGTTTGGACGATGTTGGTGGAAGTGAAGAGTCGCTATAAAGCACCTGACAACCCTGATTAGAAGAGTAACTTGGTACTTTGAAACTTTTTTTCTACTTTTGCGCCAATATTAACCATTTACCATTCATCATTAATTATTGTTTTATATGAAATTCAACGAGTACAAACACTTAGACCTTACTAAGATAGCAGAAGAAATATTGGCTTTCTGGAAAGCCAATAACATCTTTGAGCAGAGTATCGCCTCACGTGAGGGCGCCATTCCGTTCGTGTTTTTTGAAGGACCACCATCTGCCAATGGCGTACCTGGTATTCACCACGTGATGGCGCGCTCTATTAAGGATATTTTCTGCCGTTATAAAACTCAGAAAGGATTTCAAGTAAAACGCAAAGCAGGGTGGGATACCCACGGCTTGCCAGTAGAACTCGGGGTAGAGAAAGAACTTGGCATTACCAAAGAAGATATAGGCAAAAAAATAAGCGTGGAGGACTATAACAAGGCTTGTAAGGAGGCCGTGATGCGCTATACCAATATCTGGAATGACCTTACCGAGAAAATAGGTTACTGGGTAGATATGGAAGACCCTTATATCACCTATAAACCCAAATATATGGAAAGCGTGTGGTGGCTTTTGAAACAACTTTACAATAAAGGATTGCTCTACAAAGGCTACACCATTCAGCCGTACTCACCTAAGGCAGGGACAGGCTTGTCATCGCACGAGCTCAACCAACCTGGTTGCTACCGCGATGTGAGCGATACTACGGTTGTGGCGCAGTTTAAAGTGCGTCAGTTTCCAGAAAAATTGGCTAAACGCTTTGAGGATGTAAAAGAACCTATCCATATCCTCGCTTGGACAACCACCCCTTGGACATTGCCTTCTAACACTGCACTTGCCGTGGGCAAAGAGATTGAGTATGTACTCGTAAAAACCTACAATCAATATACTTTTGAGCCGATTACTATCATCATTGGCAAACCGCTTTTGGCAAAACAATTCGGCAAAAAGTTCGTAGAGAGCGATGCACAAGCCTTAGCGGCTTATACGCCTGAAAGCAAGACAATTCCTTACCAAGTATTAGGAGAATGCAAAGGCGCAGACCTCGTAGGCACTACTTACGAGCAACTCATTACTTGGTGCGCTCCTGCCGAGAATGCCGACCAAGCATTCCGCGTGATTGCAGGAGACTTTGTTACCACCGATGATGGTACGGGTATTGTGCATATTGCGCCTACCTTTGGTGCGGACGATGCCCGTGTAGCCAAAGAATACGGCGTGCCCCCAATGCTTGTGAAAGACGCGCACGGCAATTTGATTCCGTTAGTAGATTTACAAGGGAAATTCATCACAGGGCATAATATTCCTGAGGTTTTTGCCGGCAAATACATCAAAAATGAGTATTACGATGCAGGGCAAGCACCTGAAAAATCGTGGGATGTGAGTTTAGCTATTCTCCTCAAAGAAGAAAACAAAGCCTTTAAAGTAGAAAAATACGTACACAGCTATCCGCACTGCTGGCGTACCGATAAACCCGTGTTGTACTACCCGCTCGACTCGTGGTTTATAAAGGTTACTGACTTCAAAGAGCGTATGTTCGACCTCAATGAAACCATCAACTGGAAACCTAAGGCTACCGGTGAAGGGCGTTTTGGCAACTGGCTCAAAAATGCTAACGACTGGAACCTTTCGCGTTCGCGCTATTGGGGTATCCCGTTACCTATTTGGCGTACAGCCGATAAACAAGAGGAAATCTGCATCGGTTCGGTAGAAGAACTAAAAGCCGAAATACAAAAAGCTATCGCGGCAGGTGTGATGACAGTTGACCCTTATAAAGATTTTGTAGTGGGCGATAACTCCGAAAGCAATTATGACAAGGTTGATTTGCACAAAAATATCGTTGATAACATAGTGCTCGTGTCGCCTTCAGGCAAACCTATGCACCGTGAAACCGACCTTATCGACGTATGGTTCGACTCTGGCTCTATGCCGTATGCACAATGGCACTATCCTTTTGAAAACAAGGACTATATAGAAAACCATACCGCTTACCCAGCCGACTTTATTGCGGAGGGGGTAGACCAAACACGCGGTTGGTTCTATACACTTCACGCAATTGCTACTTCGGTATTCAATAGTGTGGCGTACAAAAACGTAGTATCGAACGGATTAGTGCTTGACAAGAACGGACAAAAGATGTCGAAACGCTTGGGCAATGCGGTAGACCCATTTACTACCATAGCCGAGTACGGTGCCGATGCCACTCGCTGGTATATGATTTCTAACGCTAACCCTTGGGATAACCTCAAATTCGACTTGGAAGGGGTAGCCGAAGTGCGCCGTAAATTCTTCGGTACGCTCTACAACACCTATTCATTCTTTGCGCTCTATGCCAATACCGACAGCTTCACTTATGCCGAAGCCGATATACCACTGGCTGAACGCCCTGAAATAGACCGCTGGATACTTTCAGAACTCAATACGCTCATCAAAGAAGTAGATGCCCTCTACGCTGATTATGAGCCTACCCGTGCTACCCGTGCTATCTCGGATTTTGTACAAGAAAACCTCAGTAACTGGTATGTGCGCTTGTCACGTCGCCGTTTTTGGAAAGGTGAATACGAAACCGATAAGATAGCTGCTTACCAAACGCTTTACACCTGCCTAGTAACCATCGCAAAACTGATGGCGCCTGTAGCACCTTTCTATGCCGATAGATTGTACAAAGATTTGGTAAGCGTTACCGGTAAAGAAAACAAAGAGAGTGTACACCTCACCGATTTCCCCGTAGCCAATGAAAGCTACATCGATAAGTCTCTTGAAAGCAAGATGCAGAAAGCGCAGACTATCTCGTCCTTAGTACTATCGTTGCGCAAGAAAGAAAGCATCAAGGTGCGTCAGCCATTGCAAAAGATAATGATACCGATAGCCAACGCTGCCGAGCGCACCGAAATAGAAGCCGTAGCAAACCTTATCAAGCACGAGGTGAATGTAAAGGAAATAGAACTCTTGGAAGATGCCTCAGGTATATTGGTAAAACAAATCAAACCGAACTTCAAGACCTTAGGACCTAAATTCGGTAAGGATATGAAAGCTATTGCCACAGCGGTACAAGAATTTGGTCAGCAGGAAATAGCACAGTTTGAAAAAGCACAAACGTACAGCTTGCAACTGCCCGACAAAACGGTTACTTTGAGTTTGGACGACGTAGAAATCAGCACCCAAGATATAGAAGGCTGGTTGGTAGCCACCGCTGGCAGTCTGTTGGTAGCTTTAGATATTCACATCACCCCCGAATTGCGCCAAGAAGGTATCGCTCGTGAGTTGGTGAACCGCATTCAGAATATCCGCAAGGACAACGATTACGACATCACCGACCGCATACAAATACGCCTTCAAGCGCACCCTGCCCTACAAGTAGCCGTTACTGCCAACGAAGCCTATATCAAGAACGAAACCCTTACTGATAGTATCAGTTTTGTAGATAGCCTGCCAGAGGGTGAAGAAATAGCCTTCGATGAAGTAACAACAAGAATAGTAGTTGTTAGGTCGTAGCACGACAAGCTGTTAAACACTTTACCAATATCCCTAAATTTTGACAAAGTGATAAGAAAAGCGCGATGTTTAAAATAATAAACATCGCGCTTTTTCATTGACTAATTCTCTAATTTCTCTTCTCTTTTCTTTCGATTTATTACCCTCAAAACTACCTTTTTTTCTTAACTCTTAACTCCTCATCCTTAACTACTTACATACCCTTCCTATACCAATCGTCCAAGATTCGTATAAGCTTCCTATAAGCTACCTATAAGCTAACTACTACCCTTCTAAAAGCCTTTTCTCGCCAAAACTCCCTTCAACCTCCTTTTGAAAAACTCCGTTTTCTTCCGAACTCCTCAACCCTCCCCATTTGCTAATTCTCTCATT
>NZ_KB291522.1:9033-39058 GCF_000318315.2 Capnocytophaga sp. oral taxon 324 str. F0483
ATTTTCTAATTTCCTAATTATTTCATACCTTTGCACTTTAATTCCTATACCCTAATGTCATAAACTATGATTCGCATTACTAAAAAATTCGATTTTGAAGCAGGACACGCACTTTACGGCTACGATGGCAAATGCAAAAACCTGCACGGACACAGCTATAAGCTCTACGTAACTGTCATAGGCGAACCTATTACCGACCCCCATAACGTGAAAAACGGTATGGTAATAGACTTCGGCGACCTCAAACGCATCGTGCAGGAGCAAATCATCGAAGCGTTCGACCACGCTATGGTCTTCAACGAACATTCACCCCACAAGGCATTAGCCGAAGAACTGCGCGCCAAAGGTCATCGCATCATCACCGTGCCCTATCAGCCCACCAGCGAGAACCTCGTAACCGACTTTGCTCGACGCATCGCTTACCAACTACCCGCCGGGGTCGAGCTATTTTCAGTACGCCTATGCGAAACCGAAAGCTCCTATGCCGAATGGTTCGCCTCAGATAATTAAGAGGAAAGTAAGGCGTTATACATTTTGCCAAAGTTTTTGCCTGTGCGGCTCGCACCTTTGGATAATTTGATTATATCGACAATCAGTTGCTTTTACGTTCTGTTGTAGGGGCTAATGGCAATTAACCCTTAAAAAAAATTCATAACACAAATATGTAAACTATGGCACTTGTACTAATAATTATATTAAGCATTATCTTTTGGTTTCACAAAACAAACGTCAAAAAACGTTTGCGCAATTCGTTTACTCAAAAGACCTTAAACAGGAATACACCAAACTATATTCGTAAACACTGGCGAGAAAAGCGTATTGATGCTGAACATTGCGATGTGATGAATGAAAACACAACCTTCGATTTGCAAGCCGTAGAAGACAATCGTATGAAAAGTGATTTCGAGGAAACAATGCTTCTCACTGAGACAATGTTATTCAGTAAATTGCGATTAGGAGAAGAAAAATTGAAGCTTAGTTATATAAGGTGTTACGACAAAACTACTACTCCTGTAAAAGTATATCAAACTACTGTTGCCGATATAGACGCCAGTGTAGCGCAAGTAAAGCTCAATGTACAAGGCTATATCAATGTGTATTACAACCCTCAAGACCCTAAAGAAGTATATATCGATACCGAGTTTTTACAAAAAGACCTCACTGAACTGATGAATGTTTGATAATGAAAACAGATTTTACATTACCCTTATTACCACCTCCACCAGAGATTGAGACCCGTGAGATACTCAAACAGCTCACGCTCTCACATAGGCATTTAGCTGAACTGAAAGGAGTAGTAAAAACGATACCTAATGAACAAATCCTCATCAATACCCTTTCCTTACAAGAAGCGAAAAGCAGTAGTGAGATTGAAAATATTGTTACTACCCACGACGACCTTTATAAGGAAAATATTATGATTGATACCCATCCTGCCAGCAAAGAGGTGCTAAACTATGTCAAAGGTCTGAAAATGGGGTTTGAAATTGTGCGCAATCAGAGGATATTGCTCAACAAACATATATTGCTCATTCAAGAACAACTCGAAGCAAACAAGGCAGGTTTCAGAACCCAAGCAGGCACTAAGCTCATTAACAATCACAACAAAGTAGTGTATACGCCTCCACAAAATAAGGAAGAGATACTCAACTTAATGGCAAACCTCGAAAGGTTTATCAACGACCCTGAATTTTCGGAACTTGATCCGCTTACTAAGATGGCGATTATTCATTATCAGTTTGAGAGTATTCACCCTTTTTATGATGGCAATGGTCGCACAGGGCGTATCATCAATATTTTGTATTTGGTATTACAAGGCTTGCTCGACCTGCCCGTACTTTACCTCAGTCGGTATATCATTCAGCATAAAACTGATTATTACAAAGCTTTGCAAGGGGTAAGAACTAATGGCGATTGGGAAACGCTTATCTTGTATTTACTCAAAGGGGTAGAAGTAACCGCAATTGAAACCATTGAGATGGTACAAAACATCAAAACGCTGATGCAACAAACCAAGCAACGCTTGCGTAGTGAGTTACCCAAGATATACAGTCAGGATTTACTGAACAACCTCTTTAAAAACCCATATACTAAGATAGAGTTTTTGCAAGAAGATTTGAATAAAGCTAGACGCACTGCTCAACATTATTTAGATACTATTGCCGAAATGGGGTTACTTAGTAAGTTGAAAGTAGGGAAGTCAAACTATTATATCAATGAAAATTTGATAAAAGTACTCCAAAGAGAAAAAGTATAACGTAGCAAAAAAACGTCTTTTTTTGCCACGTATGGTATAACGTGGAAAAAAAACGCCATTTTTTGCCATATCATATTGCTCATTGATACGAAAAGACATTTTTGTGTAAATGATAACTTAAAAAATAATGTTATCCATAGAATTAGCTGAAAATAAAAAGATATACTTTGCTTCCGATAATCACCTCGGAGCACCCACTGTTGCCGAAAGTAAACCCCGCGAAGCAAAGTTCGTGCAATGGCTTGATACTATCAAAGCTGATGCAGGGGCAATATTCCTTTTAGGCGACCTTTTCGACTTTTGGTTTGAGTACAAAAAGGTCGTCCCCAAAGGCTTTGTGCGTACTCTTGGCAAGCTCGCTGAACTGCGAGATAGTGGTATCCCTATCTACTTTTTCGTAGGTAACCACGATTTGTGGATGGATGATTATTTCCAAACTGAGTTGAACATTCCCGTATACCGTCGCCCGCTAGAAGTGGAATGTAATGGTAAACGCTTCTTGATAGGACACGGCGATGGTTTAGGTCCCGGTGATAAAGGCTACAAGCGGATGAAGAAAGTCTTTACCAATCCGTTTTGTAAGTGGCTCTTCCGATGGTTACACCCCGATATAGGTGTGCGATTGGCGCAATACCTCTCAGTGAAAAACAAGCTCATCTCAGGTGATGAAGATGTGCGTTTCTTGGGCGAAGATAACGAATGGTTGGTACAGTATTGCAAACGCAAACTTGAGACGCAACATTACGACTATTTCCTTTTTGGTCACCGCCACCTACCAATGACTATCAAAGTAGGAGAGGGAAGCACTTATATCAACACCGGCGACTGGATACACTACTTTACCTATGCCATTTTCGATGGTGAGGAATTAAAACTTATATCCTACACCTAATTGTAAGACGCGGTTTTTAAACTTAACTTGCGTAACGCTATCAGCATCGCTCAAGTTTGAAAGCCCTATAATATAGTTTATATCAAAGAAGAAACCAGAAGGCACATTATATTCCATTCCAAAGCCCATTCCAAAGTCAAAACTGTTATCTAAATCCTCTGACATTGCCATAGAGAGATTGTTTTGTGAAATTTTGCTTGCGATACTTGCAACATAACCAAAATTTAAACCTACTTTAGGACGAAAATATGAAATATCATATTTTAACCATAAAGGAATATTTATTTGATGAAGAATAAAAGAAGCTTCTTTAACGTCTCCAGATATGCTATAAGGCAATTGTATTCCATTAATAGTTGGAGGTGTCCCAATAAAAGTCATAGTTATTTTCTTCCACTTGGCTCCTTGTTTAGAGTAAGCAATTCCTCCTTCTAAAAATAGTTTATCACTTACTTTATATTCTGCCAAAACTCCTATATGAAACCCTGCTTTGCTACCCATTCCTAGATCCGCATTATAGCGAGAAAAAGTATTTTGATCATTCTTTATAGCGCCATACACTTCTGAAAAAGAAAGGGTCGATACATTTAAGCCTCCTCTAAAACCAAAAAAGAGGCGTTTAGAGAGAGGATTTTTTTCTTGTACTACAATAGGTTCTTGTGTACTGCTGGCGGTCATCTCTTCTGTTGTTTCTGTCACTACTTCTTGTGCGTAAGTAGTAGATATCACTGCTAAAGTGATAGCAAAAATTATTATTATTTTTTTCATTTTTGTTGGTGTTTTTATAATTTCAATGCATAATTACAAAGAATAATGTTACTGAGCAAATTTCAGTGAAGTTTTTTTTCTTTTAGAAATATAATTTATTGTTTTTTAATGTAATATAATTTTAAACATCAGAGAGGTATTTTAATATTTACAAGAAAGGAGAATTTGAAAAAGTTAGAACATTAAATGTCCTATGAGAAGAGAAAAATAAAAAATCGCCATTTGTAACTCGTCATTCGCAATTATTTTGTACCTTTGCATTTGTGGACGGAAATACAAATACTCTTTCAGAGGTCATTCAGCAAATTGTCAAACAAAATCATTTAACGTACGGACTACAGAAAGCCTCGTTACCAGAACTGTGGAATGAACTGATGGGCAAAGCAATCGCTAAGTATACCTCCTCAGTAGAGCTAAAAGGCAGTACATTATACGTCCGTCTTACCTCGCCTGCACTCAGTAACGAACTCAGTTATGGCAAGAGTAAGATTATTGATAACCTCAACGAACGTTTAGGGGAACCTCTCATTCAAAAACTGATATTTTTAAACTGATGATACGACCCGCAACCCCTACCGATGCCTCTGCCGTTGCCCCTCTGATGTTTCAGGCAATGGAAGAAATCGTCTATAAGATGATTGGCAAAGAACATAGAGATGATGCCATTGCACTACTCCAAAATCTCTTTGAGCAGGAAGGCAATCAGTATTCCTACCAGAATGCTTGGGTATACGAGGAAAATAATACTGTAATAGGGTCAGTTATTGCCTATGATGGAGCGCAGTTGCACACCTTGCGTGCCCCTGTGCTAGCACTCATTCGCAGTAGCTATGGTATTGATATTGTTTTAGAAGATGAGACCGCCGAAGGTGAACTTTATATAGATACCCTTAGCGTATTGCCCACTGCTCAAGGCAAGGGCATAGGCTCACAATTGGTAGCCCACCTCAAAAAGGTCACTACTCAGCCCATAGGCTTACTCGTAGATGTACAAAACCCCGCTGCCGAACGCCTTTACACCCGTTTAGGATTTACGTATGTAAACCACCAAGCCCTCGCTGGCGGAATGTATAAACATCTTGTGTACAATGAATAATTGAAATGAAAACCCTCATCAAAAACGCAATCATCGTAAACGAAAATACCCTCTTTCAAGGCGACATCCTGATTGAGGGAGAGCGCATTGCCCAAATAGGTACTCACATCACTCCTAAAGGGAATTATAAGGTGGTGGAAGCCGAAGGCAAATACCTCCTTCCTGGGGTGATTGACGATCAAGTGCATTTCCGCGAACCTGGGCTTACTCATAAAGCTACCATCGCTACCGAAAGCCGTGCTGCGGTAGCAGGTGGTGTAACTACCTTTTTTGAGCAACCTAACACCGTACCCCAAACGGTAACTATTCCGCTTTTGGAAGAGAAATTTGTCATTGCCAAACAGTCGTCGTTTGCAAACTATTCTTTCTTTTTGGGAGGAACAAACGACAACCTCGAAGAATTGAAACGCTTAGATAAAAATGCTTGTGCAGGGGTGAAACTTTTCTTAGGCTCTTCTACGGGGAATATGCTCGTAGACAACGAGAAAACCATAGAAGCTATTTTCAATAATGTCGATTTAGTAATTGCTGCCCATTGCGAAGATGAAGCAACTATCCGAAAGAACTTAGCCCACTATCAAGAATTGTACGGCGAGGATATCCCTATTGCGATGCACCCTCATATTCGCAGTGCTGAGGCTTGCTATCTGTCCTCTTCACGTGCCATTGCTTTGGCTGAAAAAACGGGTGCACGCCTACACGTGTTCCACCTCTCTACGGCTAAAGAAACCGAGCTTTTCCGCAATGATATTCCGCTAAAGGACAAGAAAATCACCGCTGAGGTGTGTGTGCATCACTTGTGGTTTACTGATGAAGACTATACTACTCGTGGAGCTTTCATCAAATGGAATCCTGCTGTAAAAACTGCCGATGACCGTACTGCGCTGTGGCAAGCCCTTTTAGACGACCGTCTCGATGTGATTGCTACCGACCACGCTCCTCATACCCTCGAAGAAAAACAGCGCAAGGGCTATCTGAATATCCCTTCGGGGGCACCTTTGGTGCAACACTCGCTCGTGGCAATGCTCGAAAAAGCTTACAAAGGTACTATTTCTATCAAAAAGATAGTAGAGAAAATGTGTCATAATCCCGCAATCCTTTTTCAGGTAAGAGATCGCGGTTTTTTACGAGAAGGGTATTACGCCGACCTTGTTTTGGTGGATATGGATGCACAGTGGACGGTACAAAAAAACAACCTGCTCTACAAGTGTGGATGGAGTCCGCTCGAAGGGCAACAATTCCACTCGGCTGTAGTGAGTACCTTCGTAAATGGCAAAGAGGTATACCACAATGGCAAGGTAATTGCAGAGCCTCAGGGGCAACGCATCACTTTTAACAGATAAGACTATGAGAAAAATTATTTATATATTCGCTTTGCTACTCATTGTAGTAGCCTGCAAAAGGAACATCGTACCCAAACCCGATAAGTTTTTAGACGAAAAGCAAATGGAAAGTATGCTCTACGATTTGGCTGTTTTAGAATCTATGAAGGTTTCACAAACCCAAATGCTAGATTCTTTACAATTCAATCCGCAACAGTTCATCTACAAGAAATATCAGCTTGATAGCCTTTCGCTCGCACAAAATATGGTCTATTATGCCTCCCTGCCTAAAGACTATGACCGTATAGTGAAAAAGGTAGAAGAAAAACTCAAAAAACAACGCGATAGCATTGGAAAGCTACCCTTAGAGACCCTAAAAGAGAACCCAGCAACAGTCGAACCATAATAAAATACAGTATTTGGAAGCCTTAGAACTACATCAGTCTTATCTTTCGTGGATATTTCCTGCCTTCCTACTCATCTTTGGGTTGGTGGCTTTCCTACGTATATTCTACCCTAAACACTTTGCCGATTATCAAAACTTACTGTTTAACAATAAATATATTGTAATTTACGGCAAAAAGGAACGCCGATTGCACCTCTTTATGACAGTGCTTTTTCTCTTGCAATGTGTGTGTTTAGCTCTTCTTTTCTATGTTATTTTAAAGAATTTTGGCATCACAGAACTTTACAACCCTCAGTTTATGTTTCTGGAATTGGTGTTTATAGTCTTGTCATTGTTAATCACAAAACTCCTCTTACAACAATGGATTAGTAGCCTGTTCGACCTTTATGATTTCGCAAGAGATTACATCTTCACCAGGGTTTCTTATTCATCTTATGCCGCAATTGTAATGGTTATACTTCTCTTTTTGGGGGTTTATATCCCTTTCACCAATAAAAATCAGCTATTTTTATTACTTTTTGTGTTAGTATCCATATTGTTAGCAATCAATGTATTAGGATGGATTAAAATCATAAAAAACAATCAAAAAGAAATAAAACCTTATTTATTCTATTTTATTTTGTATCTTTGCACCCTCGAAATCGCACCCTATATCTTTCTCATCTATGGAACAAAATACTTAATTGAAGTACAGAAAATGGCTCAATTTGTTTCATAATAGGGCGTTAGGAGGTGTAAAGAAATAACATTTATGAAGGTAAAATCGATATTAGTTTCGCAACCAGAACCGAAAGCCGAAAGCTCACCTTATGCACAAATTATTGAAAACCACAAGGTAAAAGTGGATTTTGTGCCTTTTATTAAGGTAGAAGGAATGACCGCTAAGGACGTCAGAATGCAGAAGATTGACCTTACTAATTTTACAGCCGTTATCCTCACTAGCCGTAAATCGGTAGACCACTACTTTCGTATTGCTGAAGAAATGCGCTTTAAGGTGCCTACAACTATGAAATATTTCTGTCAATCCGAAGCCATCGCTTACTATTTGCAGAAGTATATTACCTATCGTAAACGCAAAATATACGTAGGTAAAAAAGAGTTTGCTGACCTTTTGCCTATCCTCAAAAAATACAAAGAAGAGAAATTCCTCTTCCCAGGTTCCGATGCCCCTAAACCAGAGGCTACCGCAGCTTTAAACGACATCAAGATAAAATGGGAACGCGTAGTGTTCTATCGCACTGTATATTGCGATATTTCAGCCATTAAAGAAAATAAGTACGACATTCTTACTTTCTTTTCGCCCGCAGGAATAGAGGCGCTGTTTAAAAGTTTCCCCGATTTCTCACAGAAGAAAACCAAAATAGCCGTCTATGGCGATGCGACCCTAAAAGCCGCCGAAGAAGCCGGTCTTATCATTGATATTAAAGCTCCCTCACCTGAGAGTCCCTCAATGACCGTAGCTCTCGACCATTATTTAGGCAAGCAAAATAGCAAAAAATAGAATCTAAAATCCGTTTTCTATAAGCACCAAAGGTAAGGAAGAACTATTCTCCCTTACCTTTGGTGCTTTTTTACTTCCTTTTATAAAGAAAATCTCAACTATCAAGAAAGACTATCTGCTTCTCCTGCTTCTCGCTAAAAGTGAGCATAAAGCTGTAATTTCCAGTATAAAACCTAATGCTATAAATAAAGAACCGCTAACAGGCACTTCCCAATGCAATATCTTAGCAAGAGCTCCTAAAACAATAAGCACAACACCTGCTATAAATAAAATAACACTTGTCTTCATATCTCAATTCTGTAATTAAGGTGCAAATGTACAAATTAAATAGCAAATAGCAATAAAAAGATTTCTCAGCTATCTGCCACCCTTTCGTTTCTTAGCTCTTTCCTTAATCATTCCTTTTTCTTATTAACATTTATTTAACACGTGATATTCAATGAATTAACGCCTTTTCTATACCAATCTTCCAAGATTCGTATAAGCTTCCTATAAGCTTCCTATAAGCTTTCTATAAGCTAAGACCACTCTTTTCATTTGTCCATTTGTTAATTCTTTCTTACCTTTGCCGTCGAATTTAATGTGTTTTATTTTGCCTACTTTTCCCAAAACCGAAAAACTCTGCAAGCGTGAAGCCATTCAGCAACTATTTGCCCAAGCCGAGGCACTTACCTGCTATCCGCTTAGGTTGTTGTACGCCTCTGTTAGCAGTTTAGAAGCTCCTTATCAACTGCTTATCAGTGTGCCCAAACGCACTTTCAAGCGCGCAGTACATCGCAATTTGCTAAAACGACGCCTGCGCGAAAGCTACCGACTCCAAAAACACCTATTGCCCGTAAAAACCGAAAAGTATGCCCTTGCCTTTCTCTATATAGGGAAAGAACTCACCGATTACGCCACCATTTACAAATCCGTAACCCAACTCATAGAAGATTTTTCTCATCAACTCACCCAAGAATAACCCATCGCTTTTGCGCTCCACCTTCCCCCTTTGAAGAGGGGTTAGGGAGATGTTTAAATTACCCCCTATGAAAAAGATTATCATTTTTGCCTCAGGTTCAGGCTCCAATGCCGAACGTATCGCTACCTATTTCCACCAAAAAGGCACTGCGCAGGTAAGCCTTATACTCTGCAATAACCCTCAGGCAGGCGTACTCACTCGTGCCAAACGCTTAGCCATTCCCTCTTTAGTCTTCAACCGACAAACGTTCTATGAGTCGGATATCGTCCTCAATATCCTTAAATTCCAGCACCCCGACCTTATCGTGCTGGCAGGATTTTTGTGGAAAGTACCTGTTTATCTCACTGAGGCTTATCCTCATAAAATCATCAACATACACCCTTCTCTTTTGCCCAAATACGGCGGAAAAGGAATGTATGGCTCACACGTGCACGAAGCCGTCATTGCCAATGCCGAAAAAGAAAGTGGCATCACCATTCACTATGTAAACGAACATTACGACGAAGGTAATATCATCTTCCAAGCCAAAACAACCATACTCCCCACCGATACTCCCGATACCTTAGCCGAAAAAATTCACTTGTTAGAATATGAGTATTTCCCAAGGGTCATAGAAGAGTTACTGTCATAAATATTCTCTAAGCAAATGAAAGTCTAAATACCCTTTGCGTCCATTTTTAATGATTTTGTAAAATGAAGAGGATATCTTTTCGAGAAGCTCATACTCAGCAGTAACCTGAGGATAGATACCTATTTTTCCGTCCTTAGAGAAAATAATCCGCTTGTCATCTTTACTAATTTCTATAGTATCAAATGCTATAGGAAGTACTTCTTTTCCTGTGAGATACTGAGGGTCAAACATCTTTAGTTTATCAGGAGGTTCAAACTCGTATTCGTATAAAGAGAATAGTATTTTTTCATATTCTCCTGCAAAAACATTTGAAAAAGTATAGAGATACAAACCATACTTATCACCTCTTTCTACACAAATAGGAATCTGGGTAGCTATAAGTTTTTGCGTATGAGAGTCATAAAAGTATTTTCGTTCACCTATAAACGAAAGATGTTCCTCTGCAAGGCGATCGGTAAGGTAGTAATTTCGTCCGTGAAGTTTTAAATCATAGTTATCACTTATATACGACACATAGTATTCATATGTTAAGGAATCTTTCTCTATGTGATAGCCCAATTTAGGTGATCTATATACATCATTCCCCTGTCTAAAAATCATTTGTCTTAAGTTTTTCTTCGTTTGTTGGATATTGTAATAGCTCACCCCTTTATCAGTAAGCATTTCTATAGAGCCATTATCCGTAAGATAAGCCGATAGCACTCCCGTAAGCGGTTGTTTTTCAAAAAGTGCATTGTAGATGTCTATTTGAGTTCCTTCTTTCCCGATAATAGCCCAGCGATTGAAGAGAATCGTATCGTAACTTTTAGGTAATACATTTTGAAGGTATCGGTTTTTGAGTTCGTATTTATCACCTTTAGGAAGCAGATATAAAAACTCATTTATCTTGTGATAGTCGTAATAATCAGATAAATCGTAAAAGTCAGTGAGGTAAGAGGTATCAATAGACTTCCCATTTTCAGCTTTCAAAGAAGTACAAACACTGTATTCGTTTGATATAAATAGCGTTTTATGCTGCAAAGGCACTATCATATCCGATTCTTCTAAAAGATATACCTTTCTACCCTCGCCAAAATCGAGCGCCATTAGAGGGGAATACCTCACCTCATAAGGTCGCCATTTCTTAATTTTGGTTTCTTCAGTATAGAAATATCCACCTACATCTTCTGAATCAGCTTTTTTGTATTGCAGGAGTTGTACAGTTGCCAGTGATGGATTTAAAAACTTTACAATGGTTTTGGCTCTTTTTTTATACTTGCCATTATCTTCAGAAAAAGACAATAAATGAGAGGTAACAAGCGGATGGTTTATAAAGTTTGCCCATTCAGTAGGACGAATGTCGCGTGGATAGATGAGTTTATCTCCCTTTTCTAATAATTCGGATAGCGTTTTTTCTTTGGTATCATATTTCCACGACAGGGTAAAAGGGCGGTAATACCCCTGATAGGTTTTATCGTAGTGTTTTTGTAGTGAAGCTTCAACATATTTGCCATTTTGGGTTTGTTTATAGACTGTTATGTCACTATCTTTATTGTAAACAATGAGGGCAATGTCTTGAGATGGCAAGGTATATTGCGCATAAGCCAAAGATGTAAAAAGAGATAATATGGCAAAACAAAGTTTCATTTTGAAGGGTGTTTTAATTTTATAGGGCAAAAATATATTTTTTCTAACATATTTCAAACAAAAACATTAAATTTATCTCAGTTTTTGTCCAAATAAGACAATAAAAGAAATATATGGTGTGTTAACCCGAAAAAAAGAGAGGCATCACCATTCACTATGTAAACGAACATTACGACGAAGACAATCCTCTTTTTTACTAACTCTTATCTTCCTAACTGCTAATTTAGATATTAGAAAAATGTTAATGATTCTTAAATCCCTGCAAATATTTTAAAGTTTAGAAAACAGAATACTTGATAGTCTTTTGTGGGTTTAAAAATGTTAAAACATTGCATATCAATAAAATGAAAAGAACACCTTCTTTGTCGTTTAATAGGAGTTTGACCGAAGGAAGAGCGAAGCTAAGACGAACCTATACCGAAGCTAAGGCGAAGGAAAGATGTTAGTATGTTGAATATCAATAGAAGAAATGTGCTTCATAAATTATTGAAGAAAAAATCATAAAATAGAGTTTTTAACAAATAAAACGCGATATTTTAATTTCTCACTTCGAACTCGTATTAATTTAAATTTTGGCTAATCTGCTAATTTCCTGATTCCTTAATTTGCTAATTGTCACATTCTTACCTCTTACCTCTTACCTCTTATCTCTCAAAAATTTTGCAGTTTCAAATATTTGTCGTACTTTTGCGCTCTAAAAATAAAAGTGTCGTTTGATGACACTATTAAGGAATGTTTAATTTTTAATAAAAATCACAAAGAGTGGACACATTAAGCTACAAAACCATCTCTGCCAACAAAGCCACTGTAAACAAAAAGTGGGTCTTGGTAGATGCTGATGGACAGACTTTGGGTCGCCTTGCCTCTAAAGTAGCCAAGCTACTTCGCGGTAAGTACAAACCCGAATTTACCCCTCACGTTGATTGTGGCGATAACGTAATTGTTATCAACGCCGAGAAAATCAACCTTACAGGGAACAAATGGGAAGATAAATCTTATCTTCGCCACACTGGTTACCCAGGAGGACAACGCTTCACAGGAGTAAAACAACTCCTCGACAAACACCCAGAACGTATCATCGAAAAAGCTGTAAAAGGTATGTTGCCAAAAACAAGATTGGGTGCAGCAGTTTTACGTAATTTAAAAGTGTATGCAGGTACCGAGCACAAACAAGAAGCTCAACAACCTGTTACCATTAACTTAAACGATTTGAAATAATGGAAGTAATTCACACCATTGGTAGACGAAAAACCGCCGTAGCGCGTATCTACCTTAAAGCAGGTAACGGTACTATCACCGTAAACAAACGCGAACTCAACAATTATTTCACTACCCCTACACTACAATACAAAGTAAAACAAGCCCTCAGCCTTGTAGGTGCTGAAGATGCTTACGATGTAAAAGTAAACGTGTATGGTGGTGGTATCACTGGTCAAGCCGAAGCTGTTCGTTTGGCTATCGCTCGCGCACTTTGCGAACTCGACGCTGAAAACCGCGCCGTATTGAAACCCGAAGGGCTTTTAACACGCGACCCTCGTATGGTTGAACGCAAGAAATTCGGTCAGAAAAAAGCCCGTAAGAGATTCCAATTCTCTAAACGTTAATATCAATTTGCTCCTTAGTTTAGCATCCAAATGGCTCAGGCGGTTATCTAAAATTTACAAAACCTCTCCAAGCTATTGCTAATAGTAGGAACGTAAACTATTAAAAAGAAATGGCAAATAACATAGAAATTAAAGATTTATTAGATGCAGGTGTACATTTCGGTCACCTTACCCGCAAATGGAATCCTAATATGGCTCCCTACATCTATATGGAACGCAACGGTATCCACGTAATCAACTTGTACAAAACCGCTGCTAAAATTGAAGAGGCTGCCGAAGCCCTCAAAAAAATCGTAGCCTCTGGCAAAAAAGTGCTTTTTGTGGCTACTAAAAAACAAGCAAAAGACGTAGTTGCCGAAAAAGCGACTTCAGTAAAAATGCCTTACATCACCGAGCGTTGGCCTGGTGGTATGCTTACTAACTTTGTAACTATCCGTAAGGCAGTAAAGAAAATGTCGTCTATCGATAAAATGAAAAAAGACGGTACTTTCGATACCCTTTCAAAACGTGAAAAACTACACGTAGAACGTATGCGCGAAAAACTCGAAAAGAACTTAGGGTCTATCGCCGATATGTCTCGCCTCCCTGGTGCTCTATTTGTAGTCGATACACTCCGTGAACACATCGCTGTAAGAGAAGCGCAAAAATTAAACATTCCTATTTTCGCAATGGTAGATACAAACTCCGACCCTCGTGAGGTGGATTTTGCTATCCCTGCCAACGACGACGCTTCTAAAGCTATCGAAAAAGTACTTTCTTACATCACCGAAGCTGTAAACGAAGGTCTTTCAGGTAGAACAGCCGAAGCTAACAAAGAAGCTGAAAGCAATGATTAATACTTAAATGATTAATGGTTAATAGCGTTTAGCCATTAATCATTTGAACATTGAATTAATCATTAATCACTAATCATTAAACATTAATAAAAATGGCAAATATTACCGCCGCAGACGTAAATAAACTCCGCCAAGCTACCGGCGCAGGTATGATGGACTGTAAAGCAGCCCTCATCGAAGCCGAAGGCGATTTCGATAAAGCAATCGAAGTATTGCGCAGAAAAGGTCAGAAAGTAGCCGCTAAACGCGCTGACCGCGATTCTAAAGAAGGGGCTGCTATCGCTCAAGTAAATGCTAACCACACTGTAGGTGCTATCATCTCTCTCAACTGTGAGACCGACTTCGTAGCCAAAAATGCCGATTTCGTAGCCCTCGCTAAAGATTTAGCTGATCTCGCCCTTACTGTAAATAGCAAAGACGAACTTCTTGCCCTTAACTACAAAGGTATTACCGTAGCCGAAAAACTCCTTGAACAAACAGGTGTGATCGGTGAGAAAATAGAACTCGGTGCTTTCGAAAAAGTAGAAGCGCCTTTTGTAGGTTCTTATATTCACCACGGTAACAAAATCGCTGCAATCGTAGGCTTATCAGCTGCTATCGCCGATGCTGCCGAAGTAGGTAAAAACTTGGCGATGCAAATCGCTGCTATGGGTGCTGAAACCCTTTCTTACAAAGATTTCTCAGCTGAGTACATCGCTAAAGAAACCGAAGCTCGCATCGCAATTATCGAAAAAGAAAACGAAGAGTTACACCGCTTGGGAAAACCGCTCAAACACGTACCTCAATACGTTTCACAAGCACAACTCACTCCTGAAGTATTAGCTAAAGCTGAAGCCGATGCTAAAGCTGAATTGAAAGCTGAAGGTAAACCAGAACAAATTTGGGATAAAATCCTTCCTGGTAAGATACAACGCTTCATCTCCGATAACACTACCCTCGACCAAGAGAAAGCTCTCCTCGACCAAGTGTACATCTACGATGAAAGTAAAAAAGTATCCGATTTTGTAAAATCTAAAAATGTAGAGATTACAGCTTTCAAACGCGTAGCCTTGTAATTTATATATTTAAATGATATATGTTAAAAACTCCTCTTACTATTGAGTAGGGGGAGTTTTTCTCTAACTACTAACAACCCTCTTAAAAAACATTACCCAATAATAGAAATGAAACATATTATCTATTTATTCCTCTACCTCAGTTTTACTACTGCTCAAGCACAATGGAATATTGCCCTTCCTAATGGCGAAACCCTTAATCTCCAATGGCAAGAGCGCGAAAACTCTCAGCAAAATAAAGGTATTCACACCTTTGTAGGCTACAGCCAAAACCAGTTTGTGGCTACTTTGGTAGTACCCCCTAATAAAGAGGCTTCTGGTAGCTTGCAATGGGAAGGGACTACTTACCAACTTATAGGCTCACAGCAAGGTAAGCTATCAGCAAAAGAGCGACTCCGCCATAACCCCAATGCAAAATGTGGTACCGATACTCACCAGCACACCTCTCATTTTCCTTCTCCTCAAAACAGCCCTACAGTACGCCCTATCACCACCTCTACATCTATAATGCCTAACGACCCCGAGGGGATTCTTTATCTCTATCGCTTGGCAGTATTGGTTGATTACTACGACTTTGCCCATACTTTCGGCAGTGATATCACACAAGTAAAAAACTTCCTGCTCAACCTCGAAACCTTTCTCAACGAGGTATATGTGCGCGATATAGGAGTGAAATTCAGCATTGTAGATGATAACCGACTCATTATTCAGGAAGCTGCCAAGCAGTTGTACAATCAAAAATCGCGATATGATATCATCGGAAATTCAACTGAAAAAATCAATGAACTCATTGGCGATAAACAGTATGATTTAGGAATTGTAATCGGTCCTGGCACCGATGCTACCTTATCAGGACTCGCTTTCTTTTCTGGAGGATTTCGTCTTGTAAGAAAAGGAGGGGCTTCGGCAATAGCTGAAAATGCAACCATCGCTCACGAAATCGGACATTTATTTGGTGCCGATCACACTTTTAAAAACGTCTACTCAGGTAACTCTCTTTATACAGAACCTGGATACGGTCAATCACTGATGGGCTATAGCAACGATTTTCCCGATGGAGCTTTCTTTTCACTCCCTACCGCTTATCAAATACGTAGCGGGATTGTCAATAGGTCTTATTTCAAAGATTCTCAGCGCACTCAGTTAGTAGACCGCAATGGGAATGATGTGAGTAATTTCAATTATGCTTATGGTATCAAAACCGAAAACTCTTTTCCTACAATCGACCGCACTAAACTACAAGAAACCTATACCATTCCTAAGGACACTTATTTCCAATTCCGTATCAAGGCGACAAACACTAACAATCTTCCTATTTATTACACAGCGCAACTCACCAGTAGGGCAGGAGTAAACGATCCTAAGTTCCTCACTCGTAAGGGGAAAATAGGCGGAAATCCTATTACTTTCCAAACACAGTACAGCGATTCAGGAGGTTTTATAAACTATACACGTCCTAATGCAAAGGGCGAACATCCTTTTTGGTTAGCGGCCTCTAATCCTGCCCCTCAACACTTTGTGAATTATGATATGGTAGCTGTAAAGGTAAATATCACCGACGGTAAAACTTTTGCGATCACTAACGGAATGAACGACGAGTACCAAGGGGGTGATAAAATAACACTTCATTGGCAAGTAGACCCTAACTTCTTTGACCCCAATAGCAAAGTGCGCATCTTCCTTTCCGATGATTTAGGTAAAACTTTTAAATATACTTTGGTAGAAACCACCGAAAACGATGGTACTTGCGAGATTACACTTCCTAATATCGAGATAGGCACAGTAGAATGGGGCAAACAACCAAAAATCCAACTTCCTGCGGGGGTTATCAAAGTGGAAGTGATAGACCATATCGCTTTTGCTATCACCAATGTAGCGCCTTATAAAACCTCTAACGGAAAATCAGTGCCTAATGGAGGCTTTAAAATTAAAAAGAAAACAGGAACGCCCTCTCCTTTAACTTTTGTAGAGAATAGCAAACCCAAAAATGTAACCGTTCAATGTGCTAATGAGATACCTGCACCTGCCAACCCTATAACCGAAGGGGGCTGTGGAGCAGTAACTATTACCCATACAGATAAAAAGCTTGCTGGAACTTGTCCCAATAGCTTTACCATTCAGCGCACATTCAAGGCTTACGATGGCTGTGAAACCATTACTTATCAACAAACAATCGTAGTGAATGATACCCAAAAACCTACTTTTGTAGGGAGCTTACCTCAAGATGCAACGATTGATGAAGGAGCTAAAATACTTCTTGGGGCTACTCTTACTGCTACCGATAATTGTAAAGGTACATTTCAAGTCGTTCCTACCAAAGAAACCCTTGGCAATAAAATAATATATACTTGGGTAGCCAAAGATGATTGTGCTAATGAGTCAGTACACAAGCAAACCATTATAGTAAGACCCATAGCAAAAAAACCACAGCAAGAGCCAGAGAAAAACATTGTTATCTACAATGGCATTTCTACTGAGAATACTAACAATTATTTCATAGTAGAAGGAGCAGATACTAATAGTTCTATTCATCTTCTCATATTTGATGAAATGGGGTTAAAAGTATATGAAAACGAGCATTATGGTAAAAATGGCGATTATTTTAGAGGTTATGCTAATGCCAAAGGTTTTATAGGGAATAGCAAAGCTCTTCACGGCACTTATTTCTATATCGTTCGTTACAGCAAGCGCGGAAAAGAAGAACAACAAAAAGGCTTTTTATATGTAAGGTAAAACTTCATTTTCTTTTGAAAATAAATCTTTTTAATAAAAACTTCTTTCGTTTTCTTTGCACATTTCAATAATATTAACTACTTTTGTCGCTCATTAATATATTTGCGTAACTAAATAATTCATTAACACATAATTCATAACTAATTAAATATATTATGGACGTAAAAAAAATAATGACCTCCTTAGAGGCAAAACACCCAGGAGAAAAAGAGTACTTGCAAGCAGTACACGAAGTGCTTGAATCAGTACAAGAGGTGTACAACCAGCACCCCGAATTTGCCAAAGCTAAAATTATAGAACGTATCGTAGAGCCCGACCGCATTCATACCTTCCGCGTGGATTGGGTAGATGATAAAGGCGAAGTGCAAAGCAACCTCGGCTACCGCGTGCAGTTCAACGCTGCCATAGGTCCCTATAAAGGTGGTATCCGTTTCCACAAAGCTGTAAACCCTTCAATGCTTAAATTTCTTGGCTTCGAACAAACTTTCAAAAATGCACTTACTACCCTGCCTATGGGAGGTGCTAAAGGGGGTTCTGACTTCGACCCTACCGGTAAATCCGATGCCGAAATTATGCGTTTCTGTCAAGCCTTTATGCTCGAACTTTGGAAATATATAGGTCCTGATACCGACGTGCCTGCTGGCGACGTGGGTGTTGGCGGACGCGAAATAGGCTATATGTACGGTATGTACAAAAAATTAGCCCACGAGTATAACACTGGGGTACTCACCGGTAAAGGTATCAACTGGGGAGGTTCGCTCATTCGTCCTGAAGCTACAGGTTATGGCGCGCTCTACTTTGTAGATCATATGCTTAAAAAACTCGGCAGAGATATCAAAGGACAACGCGTAGTAGTATCAGGCTTTGGTAACGTAGCGTGGGGTGCCTCACAAAAAGCAACTCAGTTGGGCGCCAAAGTTATCGGACTTTCAGGCCCCGATGGTTGTGTAGAAGTACCTAATGGTATGACTCACGAAATGATTAACTACCTATTAGAGCTTCGTGCTTCTAACCGCAATATTGTAGCTCCTTTTGCCGAAAAATTTGCTAAAGAAAGTAAGTTTACCGCAGGTAAAAAAGCGTGGACTATCCCTTGTGATATTGCCTTACCTTGTGCATTCCAAAACGAATTAGATGGCAGTGATGCTCAAATGCTTATCAAAAATGGTGCAAAACTCGTAGCCGAAGTATCGAATATGGGCTGTACTCCTGAGGCTATCAAAGTGTTCCAAGATGCTAAATTGCCTTTCGCCCCAGGTAAAGCAGTGAATGCAGGAGGAGTAGCTACTTCGGGTCTTGAAATGACTCAAAATGCAGCGCACCTCGCGTGGAGAGCTGAAGAAGTTGATGCTAAGTTGCACCAAATTATGGAGTCTATCCACAACGCTTGCCTCAAATATGGTCAGGAAAATGGTTATATTAACTACGTAAAAGGTGCTAACATCGCAGGCTTTATGAAAGTAGCTCACGCAATGCTCGACCAAGGCGTGGTTTAATTTAATGAACAATTGATAATGAACAATTAACAAAAAAGCTGCTTCTTAAAATGAGGCAGCTTTTTTTAATCCTTTTACTTCTTATGAATAATCTTTATATATAAATACCGATTTCTTTCGCTTTTCTTCTCACTTTTAACTATTCACTATCAACTACTTATATACTCTTTCTATACCAATCTTCTAAGATTCGTATAAGCTTCCTATAAGCTCTCTATAAGCTAACTACATTCATCCTCACACCCTTTTTTCACCAAATACTCCCTTAGTCTCCTTCTGAAAAATTCCGTTTCCTTCCGAAAACCCCTGACCAGTCTGATTTGTCCAACAAGTCAAACCTGTCAAAAACTATTTTTTATCATTACTCATTTTCTAATTTTCTCATTTCCTAATTCTCTAATTGCCATTCACGCATTTCTTAACCCAAGTTCATTTTTCCATCGCTTTTTCAACGTTACTTTGCACTGTAAAACAAAAACAACTTAAAAATGAACTTAAAAATGTTTAGTATCACACTTCTTATGACGTTGGCTACCTTAAAGTCCAACGGTCAAAATCCCGACCTCCTCACATTGGTCACTGCGGCTACACAAGCCCCTTCAGGTCACAATTCTCAACCTTGGTTCTTCACTGTTGAGAACAACCGCATCATTATTACGCCCGATTTTACCAAAGCGCTCCCTGCCGTAGACGGTAAACACCGCGAACTGTTTATGAGCTTGGGCTGTGCTCTGGAAAACCTTTGCCTAAAAGCCACCGAATTGCACTATCACACCCAGGTACAACTCACCAGCGAAGGTGTCATCACCGTGCTTTTGCAAAAACGAGAAGATGTAACACCCAGTTCCTTAGCAGCTGTCATTCCTAAGCGCCAAACCAACCGTTCGGTATACGACGGCAAACGCATCGACGCTTCTTTGCTCGAAAGTTTAGTAAGCAAATCTATGGACGATACGGGGGCAAAGCTCTACACTTTCGCCAATGGTTCTCCGCTTTTTGCAATACTCACCGAAGCAGTAATGCAAGGCAATGCCGTGCAAATGGCTGACCCCGCTTTCAAAAACGAACTCCTCTCGTGGATACGCTTCAACAAAAAGCATTCTGAAAGCACTCACGACGGACTCAGTTACGCAGTGCTCGGCGCTCCTAATCTCCCTCGTTGGGTAACCGAACCCATTGTAAAGGCATCACTAAAAGCCGATAAGCAAAACAAAACCGACTTGAAAAAGATACAATCTTCCTCCGATATAGTGCTTATCACTTCTGAGAAAGACGATATCCGCACTTGGATAAATACAGGTCGTTTATTAGAACGCTTTTTGCTCGTCCTTACTGAAGCAGGCATCGCCAATGCTTACCTCAATCAGCCGTGTGAAGTGCCCGAACTCCGTGCGCAACTGCAAGCCGATTTACCCATTGCAAAAGCCTATCCACAAATCCTCTTGCGCATCGGCTATGCGAAGCCCGTGGCTTATTCCAAGAGAAAAGATATTAAAGAAGTAATTAAAAAACGCAAATAAAGTCTCTTTTGCAGTATCAACTTTGCCAAAGTTTCTACCCGCCCGTCGCGCTACGACCTTTGGCAAAGTTTAAATCTATAATTAGTTATTTAATTATATCGTTCTATTTCATTACTCTCATTACTATTTAAAAATTATTCATTTGCAGAAAGAAGAAGTTTTTAGTATTTTTGCCGAAAAAAACAAATTCTATGAAAGAAGTTAATTTAGCATCAATAATAAGTGCTTATGATACATTTGATAAAGAAGAATTATTTAATAATTATCTAAGTTTTTTTGGAGTAAGTTTAAAAGAACAGGAGAAGAAAGATTTGAAATCTTTTTTTGATAGAATTAGAACTAGTCTTAAAGTATTAGAAGGATACTATCTTGGTTTTACAATTCCTCAGATATCAAAAGAGTTTGATATATTGAGAATAGGAAAAGAGTCTGTTATTAATGTAGAATTAAAAAATGAATTTACAACAGAAGAGAAAATTAAAAAACAATTAAAACAAAATAAGTATTATCTTAGTTTTTTAGGAAAGGATACCTTTCATTTTACTTATGTAGCAAAAGAAAATAAATTGTATAAATTAGAAAAAGAAGATTTAGTACTTACAAGTTTTCAGGAATTATCTAAGTTGTTATCTGTACAAGAAGTAGAGGAAATAGAAAATTTAGAAAGATTGTTTGATCCTTCTAATTATTTAGTTTCTCCTTTTAATTCAACAGATAGATTTGTAAAAAAAGAATACTTTTTAACCAAACAACAAGAAGATATAAAAAATAAAATTATTAATCCAGAAGATAGCAAAGATGAGCAATTGTTTTTTACAATAAAGGGAGGAGCAGGGACAGGAAAAACACTCCTTGTATATGATATTGCAAGAGAATTAACAGAAAAAGGAGAAAAAGTTTTAGTAATACATTGTGGTAATTTGAATAAAGGACAACAAGAACTAAACGAAAAAAAGATATTGAATATTGTTTCTATAAGAGATATAGATGTTCCAAATGAAGCATTGGATGAGAAAGGGTTTAATTTTGACGAATATTCTATTGTTATGTTAGATGAAGCTCAAAGAGTGAAATTAAAACAAATAGAACACATAACAAAATCTATTTTTGAAGCTAAAAAGAAGTGTATTTTTTCTCTTGATCCTAAGCAATGCCTTGAAAAAAGTGAAGTCTCTAATAATATAGAGAAATATATAAAAAATAGAGTTTCTGTAATAGAAAACCAACTGACAGATACTATTAGGACTAGTGAAGAAATATTAACATTTGTAAAATCAATTCTTCATAATAAGAAAGATTTTAAGAAGATATTATATAGAAATATTTCATTAAAATATTTTACATCACTTAATCTCGTAACTAGCTATTTGGAAATTTTAAGAGATAAGAAAGTGTGGAAAATTATCAATTACACATCATCAAGATATGAAAAAGAATTTGAATATGATATTCCAGAAGAAAGTACTTCACATAAAATAATAGGACAGGAATTTGATAATGTTGTAGTTGTTATAGACGATTCATTTTACTATGATGATAAAAATAAATTATCAGTAAAAAAAGAAAAAGAATCATATTATGATAAATTCGGTATGTTATATCAGAATATTACAAGAGCAAGAAAGAAATTAAATGTTGTAATTGTAAATAATCAAGAAGTTTTAAGCAGATGTTTAGAAGTTTTAAATTCTAAAGGTTAGCTTTTTTCTCTAAAAAATACTATCTTTGCATATTGTTTGTTACTCTGTGAAATCTAACAGCGAAAGCTGCTAATCTGTGATATAGGTAAACATTATAAAAAATATCAGTAAAAAATCTGTGTAATCTGTGAGATCCGTGCGAGACTTTAAATACAGCGAAGTTGCTAGAAATTAATTCAAAACTCTAAAGAATGCAAGAACAAGAAAACCAAATATACGGCATTCGTGCCCTGATAGAAGCTCTCAAAGCAGGTAAAACCATCGATAAAGTCTTCTTGCAAAAAGGCTTACAAGGTAGTTTGTTTAGAGAGCTAATGCCTCTACTGCAAGAAGCCCAAGTGCCCGTGCAGTATGTGCCCGTTGAGAAACTGAACCGCCTTACCAAGAAAAACCACCAAGGGGTAGTGGCGAACCTCTCCCCCGTAGATTATCACAATTTTGAGGATTTGGTAATCTCAGTTACCGAAAGCGGAGCCACACCGCTTTTCCTTGTGTTAGACCACCTTTCTGATGTGCGCAACTTTGGCGCGATTATCCGCACGGCAGAGTGTACAGGCGTTTCGGGGATTATCATCCCTAAGCGTGGCAGTGTGAGCATCACCGCCGATACTGTCAAAACCTCGGCTGGAGCTGTGTTTCGTGTGCCTATCTGCAAGGTCGAAAACCTCGTAGATGCCGTGTACTACTTGCAAGGCAGTGGCATTAGGGTAGTGGCAGCGACCGAGAAGACTAGTCAATTGCTATACGCCGAAGACTTTACGGTACCTACCGCTATTGTGATGGGGGCGGAAGACGTCGGGGTATCGCCAGCAGTACTCAAAGTAGTAGATAGCAAAGCCAAATTGCCAATGGTAGGCGATATTAGTTCGCTAAACGTTTCGGTAGCTTGTGCTGTTTTCTTGTACGAAGCTCTCAAACAACGACTCTAATCCTCCAACCCCTATCTCCTAAAACCGATGAACCGTCAACAAACCCGAGGTGTCCTTTTTTTGCTATTGCTCATCATAGCACTACAATTCGCCTTTCGTAATCTCAGCTTTAATCGCACTTTCGTCCCTACTGAAACTACTGTACTTCAACGGGAGATGGACTCGCTAAGAGCTCTTGTTTCCTTGCCTAAAAAAGATACCATTTACCCCTTCAATCCCAATTTTATTACAGACTACAAAGGCTTCAAACTCGGACTTACCCCAGAACAAATCGACCGCTTGCAAGCTTTTCGCGCACAGAATAAGTATGTCAATTCTGCCGAAGAGTTCCAACAAGTAACCGGTGTGCCTGACAGTCTTCTACACAAAATAGCCCCTTTGTTTAAGTTCCCCGAATGGGTGAAAAACCGCAGAACTTCTTCTTATGTCTATGAAAAATACCCCCAAAAACACTACCCCAAACAAGATATCAACACCGCAACTGCCGAAGAACTGATGAAAATCTACGGTATAGGCGAAGGCTTTTCTAATCGCATCTTGAAATACCGCAACAAATTGCACGGCTTTACCTATATCAGCCAAGTGGCAGAAGTCTACGGACTCGAAAAGGAAGTGTACGAACGAGTAGCCGAGCGCTTTGAAGTAAAAACAACACCCGTGATTGAGAAGAAGGACATCAATACTCTCAATATGTACGAACTCAGCAAAATTCCTTATGTGAAATACGGAGAAGGCAAAAAGATAGTAGGCTTGCGTTCCGAGCTCGGTACCCTCAAATCCTTCGACGACCTTTTACAAATAGAGGGTTTTGATAAACAACGTATCGCCCGATTGCAGTTGTATCTCTATATCGAACAGTAGCCTTCAAGATAATTAAAAAGAATTTCGTTCTTCTTTAACACTTTTTTTTCAATAAGTAAACTCCCTCTTTCTACCAACTGAAATTCAACTAACTAACGCTCTTCCTTCGTCTTAGGTTCGTCTTAGCTTCGCTTTACCTTCGGTGTAGGTTCGCTTGTTCTTCAGAAAACGTAAAACATTTATTTATTTGTTTTACAGCTGATTAATATGTTTTATAGTATAAAATACCTAAAAGTATTTTCCTTGTTTAATACTGAAAAAAATGCAGACATATAACAAACTTTAACATTTTTTCTTCAATCTTATTGCCACTATACACCATTTTTATTGAATAACACTTTCCTAACAATTAATCCTCTTCTTTTCACTTCCTCATTAAAAAAATAGTAATTCGTAATTCGTAATTCGTAATTATTTTGTACCTTTGCCCCTTGGTATTAGAATAAGCATATAACGAATGAATTTTAACTATTCTGAAACACAACGAATGGTAGCCGATGCGGCTAAAGAGTTTGCCGAAAAATATATCCGTCCACACGTGATGGAATGGGACGAAAGTCAGGAATTTCCTGTGGAGGTATTCCGCAAAGCAGGCGAACTTGGCTTTATGGGTGTTTTAGTACCCGAAGCCTACGGTGGCTCAGGTCTCGACTACCACGATTATATCGCGATTGTGGAAGAAATCTCAAAAGTCGACCCTTCTATAGGGCTCTCAATAGCAGCTCACAACTCTCTTTGTACCAATCATATCCTTAGCTTTGGTAACGAACAGCAAAAACAACGCTGGTTGCCCAAATTGGCTTCAGGTGAATGGATAGGTGCTTGGGGCATTACCGAACACAATACCGGTTCTGATTCCGGAGGTATGGCTACTACGGCTGTAAAAGACGGCGATGAGTGGATACTGAACGGTACTAAAAACTTTATTACTCACGGCAAAACAGGACAGATAGCCGTGGTCATTGCTCGTACCGGCGAAAAAGGTAACAAACACGCCATCACAGCCTTTGTAGTGGAACGCGGTACGAAGGGTTTTAGCAGTGGTAAAAAAGAAAACAAACTCGGTATGCGCGCCAGCGAAACCGCCGAAATGATATTTCAAGATTGTCGTATTCCCGATGCCAATCGTTTGGGTGAAGTAGGCGACGGCTTTATTCAAGCAATGAAGATATTAGACGGCGGACGTATTTCTATCGGTGCTCTTTCTTTGGGTATTGCCAAAGGCGCTTACGAAGCCTCCCTCAAATACGCCAAAGAACGTATGCAATTCGGTAAACGCCTCATCGACCTACAAGCCGTTGGTTTCAAACTCGCTGATATGGCTACCGAAATAGAAGCTTCCGAACTGCTCTTGCACAAATCGGCTTTCCAAAAGAACAACGGTCAGCGCGTAACTCTATCGGGGGCAATGGCAAAGATGTACGCCTCCGAAGTATGTGTGCGTGTAGCTACCGAAGCCATTCAAATTCACGGCGGTTATGGTTATACGAAAGATTTTCCAGTCGAAAAATTCTTCCGTGACTCCAAATTGTGTACCATAGGCGAGGGAACAACCGAAATACAGAAATTAGTCATCAGTCGACAAATAGATAAGAACTCATAATTAAAAACGAACGAATATGTTATCCAATTCCAGCAAGTATGCCATCAATGCAGTAATATACCTTGCCATACACTCGTCGGCAAGCCATAGAATAGCGCCCAAAGACGTGGCAGAAGCGCTACATATTCCTACGCCCTTTTTGGCAAAAATATTGCAAACTTTAGCCCGCAAAAAGGTAATTAGCTCCAACAAAGGACCTGGGGGAGGCTTTTGGCTCTCTGATCAGGAAAAACAAGCTCCTTTAATGACCGTTGTAGAGCAAATAGGTGAAGCCGATAAGTTCATCGCCTGTGCGATGGGCTTCAAAGAGTGTTCATCAGAGAAACCCTGTCCGTTACACGCTTCCGTACAGCCTTTCAGAGATAATTTTATGCGAGAACTTAGCGAGAACTCCATAGCCTCCTTTGCTCAAAAAATTGCTGATAAGACTGCTTTCTTATCACCTACGGAGTAATTAGATGCAAGTCGCACGAGCAATTATCTATTTACAAATTTATCATAGTATATAAACTTAAAAAATAATTATATATGGAGAACGGGAAATTCTTTACTATTCTCAGTTGGGTAGCTACTGCTACTGCCATTGGTATGTATGTATCCTACATACCACAGATTCACGATAATCTCAACGGTAAACCAGGCAATCCTATTCAGCCCTTGGTAGCTGCTATTAACTGTGCCTTGTGGGTCACTTACGGACTGCTCAAAAAGCCCAAACGCGATATACCCGTAGCTCTTGCCAATGCCCCAGGTATCATTTTCGGTCTCATTGCCTTTGCAACTGCTTTGTAATTAGGTTGTCACACACTTTACCAAAGTTTCTTGCCCGTGTGGCTCGAAACTTTGGCAAAGTTGAAAATCCTACACTCTCCTCCCTTGTTAATTCTTAATTGTCAATTGTCAATTGAAAAGATATGTTACAACTAAACACTATTAGAGAAGAAAAAGACCGCGTGCTCACCGGTCTTAAAAAGCGCAACTTTAAAGAGTTGTCTCTCATAGACGATATTATCGCCTTAGACGAAAAACGCCGTAGCTCTCAGCTTTCATTAGATGAAACACTGGCGAAATCCAATAACCTTTCTAAGGAAATAGGTAACCTCTTCAAAGCAGGCGAAACCGATAAAGCCAATACCCTTAAAGAGCAAACCGCTACCCTTAAAGAAGATATCAAAACCCTTACCGATACCCTCAACACTACCGTAGAGGAGCTTAACGATTTGCTCTACCGCGTGCCTAATATCCCTAATGAGTTGGTGCCCGAAGGTACTTCCGAAGCCGACAATGTAGTGGTATTCGAGGCAGGCACTATTCCCGATTTAGGTAAAGACGCTCTTCCTCACTGGGAACTCGCCAAGAAGTACGACCTCATCGATTTCGAGTTAGGCGTAAAGCTCACTGGTGCAGGCTTTCCTGTGTACAAAGGCAAAGGAGCAAAACTGCAACGCGCTCTCATTACCTACTTCCTCGACAAGAACACCGAAGCAGGCTATAACGAATACCAAGTGCCTCACGTAGTAAACGAAGCCTCAGGCTATGGCACCGGTCAGTTACCCGATAAAGAAGGACAGATGTACCACGTAGGGGTAGATAACCTCTACCTTATCCCTACCGCTGAAGTGCCTGTGACTAATATTTTCCGCGACACCTTGCTCAACGAAAGCGATTTGCCTATCTGCTGTACCGCCTATACGCCTTGCTTCCGTCGTGAAGCTGGTAGCTATGGTGCTCACGTACGCGGACTCAACCGCTTGCATCAGTTCGATAAGGTAGAGATTGTACGTATTGAGCACCCCGACCGCTCTTATAAAGCACTCGAAGGAATGATAGAACACGTAAAAGGTATTCTCAATGAGTTGAAACTCCCTTACCATATCTTGCGTCTTTGTGGTGGCGATTTAGGCTTTACCTCAGCAATTACTTACGATTTCGAGGTATATTCCACCGCTCAAGAAAAGTGGTTAGAGATAAGCTCAGTGTCTAACTTCGAAACCTTCCAAGCAAACCGTCTTAAATTGCGTTTCAAGGACGCCGACGGTAAAAACCGCTTAGCACATACCCTCAACGGTAGTTCACTTGCTCTCCCGCGCGTATTAGCCGGTATTTTAGAAAACTATCAAACCCCCAACGGTATTGTAGTACCCGAAGTCCTCAGAAAATACACAGGCTTCGATATTATTAATTAGTGCAAACTACATATTATACAACTTTGCCAAAGTTTCAAATTTTGGCAAAGTTTTTTATTACCTGTACGTGCTACGACCTTTTAGAGTATTTATTTGAAAAGATTATTTTGTATTTTAAATATTATTCATAACTTTGCCTTAAATTTACAACCGATTAAAATGAGAATCATCGCTAAGAAAGCTATAGTTGATTTTTATACATTGCATCCTGGAGCAAAAATCCCTTTAGAAGACTGGTATAAAAAAGCTATCTCGGCAGAATGGTCTTGTTTTGCAGATATTAAAAACGACTTTAACAGTGTAGATGCTGTAGGAAATGGCAGATTTGTTTTCAATATCAAAGGAAACCACTTTAGATTGGTTGTTCTTATTCTTTTTGTCCCCAAAATAGTATATATCCGTTTTATAGGCACTCATAAAGAATATGATAAAATCGAAAAAATAAATAAAGTATAACATTATGATAAAAAATGAACTACAATACAACGCTATAATGAAGCGTATAGACGAGCTCTTGCAGGTTGTAAATGATGATACTCACGAAAATGACCCCGATTACATAGAGTTGATGATTCTCACTGACCTTGTTGAAGCCTATGAGGAAATACATTACCCTATAGGAAATATACACAAAACTGCTTTTATTCCTAAATCTAAAAAAGTAGAAGAAAGTTATGATAATCTAACAATCTAAATATTACTCAATGAAAGAAACTACTGTAATTACCCTCACTAAAACGCAACTCCCCTTTTGGATAGCCGATTTTAATACCAACGAAACCCTTAAAAAACAGCACATCATCATTACCCTGCCCGAAGAGGAACACTGGTTAAAGAAAGACCTCAAACCGCTTGTCGTCTTTGCCCAACAGCACAATCAGCAACATCACAAATCAGTGGTGGTGGTGCAACGTGCCTTAGCGCTCGAAGATTTTGAACTCACCCTGCATATTGCTCCTACCCTTCAAGAGGCGTACGACCTTATTGAACTCGACGAAATAGAACGCGACTTATGGAAGTAACTATCTTAGGTTGTCACAGTGCGACCCCTCGCTCCAATGCCCGCCCTTCGGCTCAACTGCTCGAAATGCGCGGTCATCTGTTCCTCATCGATTGTGGAGAGGCTACCCAAATCGCCCTCCGCAATGCCAATGCTAAGTTCTCCCGCATCAAGCACATCTTCATCTCTCACCTCCACGGCGACCATTTCTACGGACTCTTCGGACTCATCTCTACTTTCCAACTCCTCGGTCGCGAAGCCGAAATGCACATCTATGGTCCTAAGGGCATCAAAGAAGCCGTTTTGCTCATCCTCAAACTCGGTGGTGCTTATACCCCTTTCCCCTTGCATTTTCACGAGCTATCTTCCAAAACCTCCGAACTCTTATACGAAGACGACAAAGTGCTCGTGCGTACCATTCCGTTGCAACACCGCGTCTATACCAATGGTTTTCTCTTTCAAGAAAAAGAAGGCGAACGTCGCCTAAATATCGACGCAATTGCTGAGTATCCCGAGATACAAACGTGCGACTATCAGAATATCAAAAACGGTAAAGATATAACATTAGAAAACGGCAAAACTATTGCGAATACCGAGCTCACCTTCGACCCTCATCGTCCGCAAAGCTATGCCTATTGTAGCGATACTCTTTATTTCGAAGCTTTGGCTACCGAAATACAAGGTGCAAGAGTCGTGTATCACGAATCTACTTTTTTAAAGATAAACGAAGAACTCGCAGTTAAAACAATGCACTCCACCGCCTATCAAGCAGGACTCACAGCTAAGAATGCCCACGCCGATGCCCTCATTTTAGGGCACTACTCCTCTCGCTATCCCGATGTCAATCTCTTCAAGCAGGAAGCACAAGAAGTCTTTAAGAACGTCTTTTTAGCCGAAGATGGCAAAAAGTTCATTTTCGATAATTGACAAACAGAAGAAAACATCACTACACCCCCATTCTTCTGGAAAGCCCTTGATACTTTTTCCGTCTCCACATTCCCTCTTTCCGTCGCTACATTCCCCCTTTGAAGGGGGCTAGGGG
>NZ_KB291523.1:0-12947 GCF_000318315.2 Capnocytophaga sp. oral taxon 324 str. F0483
AGGAGATAACATCCCCCTTTACACATACTCCGCTTTCGCGGACTTCCTTCAAAGGGGGAATATAGCGACGGAAAAGGGAGGAAGTGTGACGGGAAAGAGAATTAGAAAATTAGAAAATTTGGAAATCAGCAAATTTGTGGGAGGAGTTTAGGGGGAGTATGGGGACGGGAAACTTTTCTCATAATTAAGGTGTAATTGAATAAGAATTTTATTATTTTGGGCTTTGGGTTGTATTCATATTCAATTTTTGATTTATCTTTGCGTTTTAAAAACTAAGTATAAAATGGATTTTCTTTTTACTGCTGATGCCCTTGTGGCGCTTATTACTCTTACGTTCCTCGAAATTGTATTGGGGATTGATAACGTGATATTTATCTCTATCGTTACGGGGAAGCTGCCCGAACATCAACGTAAGCGCGCTACACGCTTAGGGCTTTTCTTGGCGATGTTTTTGCGCATTGCTCTTTTATTGGGCATTTCGTTTCTGATTAGGTTGAAAGACCCGCTTATCAGCCTTGACTGGGGGTGGTTTTCAGCTCATTTTAACGGGCAGGCTCTCATACTGCTTGCGGGGGGTATCTTCCTGCTCTATAAATCGACTAAGGAAATTCACGCGAAAGTGAATCATATAGAACACGTTACACAATCGGATAACCCTAAGGGGCGACAACATGCTTCTTTCGGGGGAACTATTGTACAAATACTGCTGATAGACCTTATTTTCTCGATGGATAGTATTCTTACGGCGGTGGGAATGACCAGCGGGCTGACAGGGGCGATTTATATAATGATTACAGCGGTAGTGCTTTCGGTGGGCATAATGATGCTTTTTGCGAACCCTGTGGGCAACTTTGTAAACCGCAATCCTTCGATTCAGATATTGGCACTTTCGTTCTTGATACTCATTGGTTTTATGCTTATTACTGAGAGTATGCACCTATCGGAAGCAGTATTGGCAGGGCAAACGGTGGGCGCTGTGCCTAAGGGATACTTGTACTTTGCGATAGCGTTTTCGTTAGGGGTAGAGTTTCTGAATATGAGAATGAGGAAGGCTTCACCTCCAGCCTCTCTCCCAAGTAGTGGCGAGCAAAGTGAAAAAGAGGTAGAAAAATGATGAATGGTTAGTGATGAATGGTTAATGATTAATGATAAGAGGAAGCGTATGTTGCTCACGCTATAGAAATTCGATAAAAAAATAAGCAAAAATAAAGGCTTTGTCTTTTTAGAGTCAAACAAAAATAGATTGTAAATGAATGGGCTTATCTCTTAGAGGACGATTTGCCAATCGCCCCTACGCACACCGAAAAGGCGAGTGATTATAAGGTAATCAACTTTTACAAAGGTCGTAACAAGACAGGGTACGAGCCACACGGGTAGATAGAAACTTTAGTAAAGTACAAGGTATTAATATGGAAAACATCAAAAAACTATACAATTTAATGCCTAAGGACTGCAAAGGGTTTTCGGAAGGGGAACTATCAAAAGCTGAAAAGCGCTTGAACATCACCTTGCCTCAAATGTTCCGAGCGTATTACTTACAGTTAGGGGCTACGAAAAGCGTAAACCAGTCGTTTAACAGTTTAGCAACGCCCCAGCAGTTATACTTTGCAGGGGATTACCTTTGTTTTTGTGAAGAAAACCAAGGGGTGGTAATGTGGGCAATTCGCAAAGAGGATTTGACAATCTCTAACCCTCCAGTTTGGGGAAATTACGGCTCAGAAACCGACCCAGATTGGGTATTAGAAACTCAAACACTCTCCGACTTTTGGCTGTACATAGCTATTTACAACGGTGTGATGGGAGGCTTGCGTTACAATGCTAATGCAATGGGCGGTTGGAAAATGGAAGACTTTGAAGTACCCACAGGAGCAGTTGCCCATATAGAAAAACAATATACCGAACTTACCTCTCTCAGTTGGGAAGGACAACGCACCTTTACCGATGAAGATTTTAAGCTTGTGATAACACTCTCTATACACCGAGATACTGGAAAACCCACAGCTATCTTTATAGGGACTACCCAAAAAGCTCTTTTTGATAAACTATTAAATGATTTAGGAAGTTATGGTCTGCAATGGGATTACACTTCGTATGATGATTAAAATTAACGAAAATGAAAAACCTTAGAAAAGAACTACGCCCCGATTTTGCAACCGCAGAAAGGTTATACCCCCTCGTGCTCAAACGCCTGCAAGACTACGAAGCCTTTTGGGATACTCAAAGTGAAGACACTCCCGAAGAAGTGTTTGACAAAGAATACAAGGCGATGGAGCAATACCTCAGTGAGCTCACCGGTAAAGACCTTTCCAACACTTGGCTGTGGGAATGGTGGGAAAGCAATGGCATTGAAGTCTTTGCCTTTGATTTGGCTATGCCTGACCCTGTAAAACACAACAACCTCACCCAAGAGGACATTGCAGCTTTTGTGCGTATCATCATAAACAATGAATTTGAGTGCGAAAACGATTTTCAACGGGAGTTTATGCCTTATATGTTTTACAGCGATGGCTACTTCTTTCAGTTTTTAGCACTCAACTGTCCGCACTTTGACCCTACTGTGTTCAATACCACAAAAGATAAAGAGGGTAAGTATCACCAACCTACTGTAGAAGGGGTAATGAAAAAGATATGGAGATAACCTAACACTTAAATATCTAAACAAATGGAACTAAATCGTATCAAAGGAAAAATAGCTTTCATCTCGGGTGCCAGTAGTGGGATAGGTAAGGCGGTAGCCGAAAAGTTGGCACAAATGGGCGTCAATTTGATTCTCTGCGCTCGTCGGACTGAGATATTGGCGGAACTGAAAGCCCAACTCGAAAAAGAACACGCTGTGGAGGTTATAACCTTAGCTTTCGACGTGAGAAACTATCAAGAGGTGGCGAAAAATATCCAGTCCTTACCCGAAAAATGGCGACAAATAGATATACTCATCAACAATGCAGGGTTAGCTATCGGACTGCAACACCTCTATACTTACGCCATAGAAGATATAGACCAGATGATTGACACCAACATCAAAGGGTTTACCTATATTGCCAATAGTGTGATTCCGCTAATGATTGCCACCGACAAGGTGGGGACGATAGTGAATGTAGGGTCGGTAGCGGGTGAGATAGCTTACCCTAATGGCAGTATTTATTGTGCGACCAAGTTTGCCGTAAAAGCCCTAAGCGATGCGATGCGCATAGAGCTAATGGATAAAAAAATAAAGGTTACCAACGTAAAACCAGGGTTGGTAGAGACCAATTTCAGCAAGGTGCGTTTCAAAGGCGATGAGCAGAAAGCCGAGAACGTGTATAAGGGTATCACGCCCCTATATGCCGAAGATATAGCCGACACTATCGCCTATATCGTCAATCTGCCAGATAAAGTTCAAATCACCGATATTACTGTTACCCCGCTCCACCAAGCAGATGCCTTACATATTTATAAATTAGCAGATTAGATAATTTGCTAATTGCTAATTAGTAAATTATACTTACCTTTGTCACAAAATAACGTATGATGTGGTTCGTTTTTGCACTACTTTCGGCTATCTTTGCTGCTCTTACCGCTATTCTTGCCAAAATAGGCATTGAAGGGGTCAATTCTAATGTAGCGACCGCTATCCGCACAGTGGTAGTTGTGTTGCTGGCGTGGGCAATGGTTTTCATCACCCAAAGTCAGCATAATATTGCCCAGATAAGCCAGCGCAGTTGGGTCTTTCTTATCCTCTCAGGAGTTGCCACAGGGGCATCGTGGTTGTGCTATTACAAAGCCCTGCAAATGGGTGAAACCACCAAAGTTGTTTCGGTAGATAAACTAAGTATCGCCATCACCTTTGTTTTGGCTATTATCTTCCTACACGAGGACTTCACCCTTAAATCGGTGATAGGTGTCTCACTCATTACCATAGGTACCTTAGTGATGATATGGTGAGAGTAGGAACGAAACGCCACTAGCAGGGCGGGCTAAATTTCCCCATAGAGAGGTTTTTAAAGAAATTAGGTTATTTACGATAGGTATAGGGTGTCTGTACCACACCTAAACCACGTATGTGGCACGAATATAAGGAGGAGATAGGAGAAATATTTTTTGTTCGTTACGCCAAAAAAGACTACCTTTGCTCCCTAATTTAATTAAAAAAACCGTTATGAGAAAGCTGTTAATTTTAGCAAGCCTTGCTCTCATTGGAGTTGCTTGCCACAAAAGTGATGATGACAATAACAATAATAACAATAAAAAAACTCCTGACCCGTGGGAAGAAAAGACATTATTGCCTACTAAGTACATCATAGAGCGTTCAAAGGATGATATCTCCGAAATGGTTTACACCATAGAGGACGGATTTATTAAGGAAGCAAGAGAGTTTAAAACCTATCGTTCAAAGCGAAAGGAAGTCAAACATTTGATTATTAAGCCTCTAAAGGGTAAGAAACTTCCTGCCAGGATAGATATTGATAAAGACGGTATAGCTCAAGGAGTTGTAGAATTTAGTTTCAATGACCAAGACCAAGTTACTGAAATTAGAAAAAGTAGAATAGGAAAGCATCCTATGTCTATTACTTTTGGCTACAAAGAAGGAAAACTAAGTGAATTTTCTCCTTCAATCGTTTACAAAATTACCTACCCAGAGGCCCATACTGTGGTGGCAACGAGTGCTTCTGGACACGACAGAAAAACCTATACTTTTAGTCCAGAAGGCAACTTGATAAAGAAAGTAAAAGATAAACTCAATGATGGAGGAGAAGTTTTTCTTAGAGAGACCTTTCAATATGAGTATGACCTGCAGAAGAAAAACCCCAAGAGAGACTTGCAAATACAACTTGTCACGTTAGCAAACACTCCTTTAGATAAGTACATCTTTTATGAGCTTTATGAAGCCACTAATAGCAAAAACCTTGTAGTAAAACAAACTAAACTAACCCAACTACCAAAAGACCCTAACAACCCCAGCTTAGGACTTACTACAGGCACTCCATATTTAACTGAATATAAAAATGAAGCTAATAACCCGCAAGGTTACGCTACTAAAATTACCGAAGTGATGATGGGAAATGATAGTACTATTGAAAAATATGAGTACTAATACAAGCTGTATCATACTTTATAGCTGGAAGAGAAGTGTCACTAATTTCACAGAAGATATTTTGTGTGTTTGCCCTAAATGCAGATACTGAGCTTTTTTATCTCATTTTTTGTCCGTTACACCAAAAAAGACTATCTTTGCTCCCTAATTTAATAAAAAATCGTTATGAGAAAACTGTTAATCTTAGCAAGTCTTGCTCTCATTGGAGTTGCTTGCTGCAAAAGTGATGATGACAATAACAATAATAGCAATAACAAAGCTCCTGACCCTTGGGAAGAAAAGGTTATATTACCTACTAAGTACATCATAGAATATTCAGCAGATAGTTCCACCGAAATGGTTTACACCCTAGAGGATGGTTTTATTAAAGAAGCAAAAGAGTACGAAATTTCTGGATCAGAACGAAAGGAGGTCAAACATTTGATTATTAAACCCCTAAAAGGTAAGAAGCTTCCTGCCAGAATAGATATTGATAAAGACGGTATAGCTCAAGAAGTTGTAGAATTTAGCTTTAATGACCAAGACCAAGTTACTGAAATTAAAAAAAGTGAATTAGGAAAGTTTTCTATGTCTATTACTTTTGACTACAAAGATGGGAAGCTAAGTAAATTTGCCCCTATCCCTTCAGTAGTTTACAATCTTACCTACCCAGACGCCCATACTGTGGTGGCAACGGGTGATTCTGGATACGACACATATATCTATACTTTTAGTCCAGAAGGCAACTTGATAAAGAAAGTATACGATAATCTCACAAACGGAGTAGTTTCTTTTAGAAAGACCTATCTATATGAGTATGACTTACAGAAGAAAAACCCCAAGAGAAACTTGCAAATACAACTTATCACGTTAGCAAACACTCCTTTAGAAAATTACACCTTTTATGAGCTTTATGAAGCCACTAATAGCAAAAATCTTGTAGTGAAAGTATTCGAACGAACCCAACAACTAGAAGACTCTAACAACCCTAGCTTAGGACTTATTAAAGGTAGCCCATACTTAAGTACAGAATATAAAAATGAAGCTAATAACCCGCAAGGTTACGCTACTAAAATTACCAAAGTGACGGACGGAAATGATGGTACTATTGAGAAATATGAGTACTAATACAAGTGTATCATACTTTATAGTTAGAAGAGAAGTATCACTAAACTCAATTAAGAATGTTAATAATAAAAAATCTCCACGCAGGTGTGGACGGCAAAGAAATCCTTAAAGGAATTGACTTAGAAATAAAAGCAGGCGAAGTACACGCCATTATGGGACCTAATGGAGCAGGCAAATCTACCCTTTCGGCGGTGATTGCGGGTAACGAAAACTTTGAGGTAACAGAGGGTGATATCCTCCTCAATGGCGAAAGTCTGTTAGAAGATGCCCCCGAAGAGCGCGCACATAAAGGCATTTTTATGTCTTTCCAATACCCAGTGGAAATCCCTGGAATATCAGTAACCAACTTCATCAAAACTGCTATTAACGAGAGTCGCAAGGCACAAGGATTACCCGATATGCCTGCTGCTGAACTTCTCAAAAAAATACGCGAAAAAGCCGCCCTTCTAGAAATCAATCCTGACTTCCTTTCGCGTTCCCTTAACCAAGGTTTTTCGGGCGGTGAGAAGAAACGCAACGAAATCTTCCAAATGGCAATGCTCGAACCTAAAATTGCTATTTTAGACGAGACCGACTCTGGTCTTGATATCGACGCCCTACGCATTGTAGCTAATGGGGTGAATAAACTCAAAAACGAAAACAATGCGGTGCTTGTTATCACCCATTACCAACGCCTTTTAGACTACATCGTCCCCGATTACGTACACGTGCTTTCCGACGGTAAAATCGTAAAAACAGGCGACAAAAACCTCGCCTTAGAATTGGAAGCAAAAGGCTATGATTGGCTGAAAGGATAAGCAAATTAGACTATGAATTTAAAAGACAAATGGGTAGCTACTTTTGAGCAGTTCCCACATAAAGGCGATATATTAAAAGACATTCGCAAAGAAGCCCTTAGTTTCTTTGCCGAAAAAGGTTTTCCACATAAGAAAGTAGAAGCGTGGAAATACACCTCTCTCTCTAACCTCCAAGCTACTGATTACAGCTTGTGGCAACCTATTCACAATAAAACAACCCTCTCTCCCGAAGTGTTACACAAGTACGCTATCTCGGATTGTTATCAGCTTGTGTTTGTTAACGGCTATTACTGCCCCGAAATGTCGAGCAAAGAGCTCATAGGCGTTACTGTTACACCTCTATTAGAAGCATTACACAAGGGCGGAGAGACGTTTATCAAAAAATACTTCAACACCAATACCGAAAAAGGCGATATATTCACAGCCCTCAACACGGCTTTTGCCTCAGAAGGGATATATATAGAAGTACCTAAGGGGAAAGTGGTAAATAAACCCATACAGTTGCTGTATTTCAACGACAGAAAAGAAACCACTTGCTACCAGCCGCGCAATATTATTGCAGTGGGTGAGAATGCACAGCTCAAAGTCATTGAAGTTTACCAAAACTTATCGGATACTGCTACGGCAATCCTTACCAATGCGGTAACCGAAGTGTTTGTAGCCAAAGATGCTTTCCTTGATTATTACAAATTGCAAAACGATAGCCTGACGGCTTCCCTTATCGATAACACCTATATTTCGCAAGAGGCAAACAGCCACGCCAGCGTGCATACCTTCTCGTTTGGTGGGACACTCACTCGCAACAACCTCAATTTCTATCACCAGGGTGAGCATTTAGAATCTACCCTCAAAGGGTTGAGCATTTTGCAAGGCACACAACACACCGACCATTATACGCTAGTGAACCACGCATATCCTAACTGTGAGAGTCATCAAGATTATAAGAGTATCGTAAGTGATGAAGCCACCAATGTGTTCAACGGTAAGATAATGGTGGAGCAAATCGCCCAGAAAACGAATGCTTATCAGCAGAATGACAATATTCTCCTCTCCGATAAGGCAACCGTATACACCAAGCCCCAGCTCGAAATCTTTGCCGATGATGTGAAGTGCTCACACGGCTGTACCGTAGGTTCTCTCAGCGCAGACTCTTTATTCTATTTGCAAACACGTGGGATAGGCAAAAAAGAAGCGGCTGCCTTACTCACCTATGCTTTTGCAAATACCGTATTGGAGAGCGTAAGCATTCCAGCCCTTTCGGAGTATATCAATCGTATTATTGCTGAGAAGTTAGGGGTAACCGTAGATTTTTAATATGTGAAGTATTAATAAAAAAGAAAAGCCTACTTGAAATTTCAAGTAGGCTTTTCTTTTTTATTGGATATTGTGACTGTTGTTTTAAACTCCTGTGTAGTTCTCGGGCGTTATAACTTTTAGTTCTGCCTTTACATCTTCATTTACTTCCAAGGTATCGATAAAACTGCTAATAGTCTCGGCAGTGATAGCGGTATTGGTGCGCGTGAGGGCTTTGAGGGCTTCATAGGGGTTAGGATAGCCTTCACGACGCAAAATCGTTTGGATAGCTTCGGCTACTACTGCCCAATGGTCTTGCAAGTCTTCGCGGATTTTATCTTCATTTAAAAGAAGTTTATTGAGCCCTTTGAGGGTAGATTGCAGGGCTATGAGTATATGACCAAAAGGCACCCCTACATTGCGCAATACTGTACTATCGGTGAGGTCGCGTTGTAGACGGGAAATAGGTAATTTCGATGATAAATGCTCTAAAAGAGCATTGGCAATGCCTAAATTACCTTCGGAGTTTTCAAAATCAATAGGGTTTACTTTATGAGGCATAGCTGAAGAGCCTACCTCGCCAGCTTTTATCTGTTGCTTGAAGTAATCCATAGAGATATACGTCCAAACATCGCGATTTAAATCGATGAGAATCGTATTGATGCGTTTGAGAGCATCGAAAAGAGCGGCTAAATGGTCGTAATGCTCAATTTGAGTAGTGGGAAAAGAATGGTGCAAGCCTAATATTTCCTCTACAAAGCGAGTGCCGAAAGCCTTCCAATCGATATTAGGATAGGCTACTTTATGAGCGTTGTAGTTACCGGTAGCTCCCCCAAATTTGGCAGCATAAGGCACTGCTATAAGGGTTTGTAACTGCTGTTCTATACGAACGACAAACACCTCGAACTCCTTGCCTAAACGCGTAGGGGACGCCGGCTGACCGTGAGTGCGCGCCAGTAGAGGGACATCTTTCCATTGGGTTACTAAACTTCTCAGTTTGCTGAGCAATTGCTCCAAAGCAGGCAAATACACTTGTTGTACAGCTTCCTTGATGCTAAGTGGAATAGCAGTATTGTTGATATCCTGAGAGGTGAGACCAAAGTGGATAAACTCCTTGTATTTTTCTAATTGCAATTTATCAAAAGCCTCTTTAATGAAATATTCAACCGCTTTTACATCGTGATTGGTAGTTTGCTCTATTTCTTTTACTTTTAGAGCTTCTTTTTCTGAGAATTTTTGATAGAGTTTTCTAAGGTTGGTATATCTTTCCTTAGGAAAATTGGCGAGTTGAGGCAAGGGGAGTTCGCATAGAGCGATAAAGTACTCTACTTCCACTTGCACACGATAACGAATGAGAGCCATTTCGGAGAAGAAAGGCACAAGGGAGGTCGTTTTATCGGCATAACGACCATCGATAGGGGAAATTGCGGTTAACATAATTTTAAATTAGCAAATTAGCAGATTAGAAAATTAGAAAATTGTCTCATTGCTTAGTGTGTAACAATCTTGTGAGTTTAATAGCTAAATCGGTGAAAATAACTTTGCCATTGCCATTGCGCTCTACGTGTAACTGGGCTTCTTCGAGGAGGTTATGTATTGCCTCGATATTACCGCCGTGAATAAAAGGGGCAAATTTAGCAAGTTGGAAAGTAGGGTCGGCGAATTGTATATACACCAAATTAGAGGCGGTATAGTTCAGTAGGAACGCCTGACGGAATACCTCAGCGCAATACTGCAAAAACTGTTTTTGCGCCTCCCGCCCTACGGTATTGATTTCGTCACTCCACTGCAAGAGTCCTTGTATAGAGGCTTTGTTACCACGTGCGCGGTAGGCTGTGCGCACCCACGCAATAAACCAACGCTCAAAAATGGCTTCTTCGCTTTCTTTGTTGTTCATCAGTTGGAGGGCTTTGTTGAAGTTTCCTTGAGCGCGTAGAGCTATTTTGGTCGCTTCGGCATCAGCTAAACCACGTTCTACGAGGGCTTCTTTGATAGCATTCTCACTTAGGGGCGGGAAACGCAGGATTTGGCAACGAGATTTGATAGTGTCTAATAGGGCATTTTCATCTTCTACCACCAAGAGAAAGACTGTTTTATCGGCGGGTTCTTCGAGGAGTTTGAGGAGCTTGTTAGAGGCTTCGGCATTCATCTTCTCTGCCATCCAGATAATCATTACCTTATAACCACCTTCAAATGATTTCAGTGCTAATTTATTGGTAATCTCTTTAGCCTCATTTACCCCTATGTTGGCTTGTTTTTTCTCTATACCAAGAAACACGAGCCAATCAAAAAGGGAACCATAAGGCTGTTCTTTTACAAAAGCGCGCCATTCGTCCATAAAGAGAGCACTAATAGGGTCTTTTTTCACCTTGTCATTAATAGCTGTGGGGAAAGCAAAATGAAGGTCGGGGTGAGCGAGTTGGGCGCATTGAGCCTTTGCCTTGGGGTTATCGTGCGAAAGAATGAGAGTTGCGTAGGCGATTGCCATTGGCAGAGCGCCTTGTCCTTCGCCTGCCACAAATAATTGAGCGTGTGGAATGCGACCTGCTTCCACACTGGCTTGCAAATAGTTCTTTATTGTATCGTATCCTAAAATATTGTCCATTGTTTAGGTGTTAGATGTTAGGAGTTAGTATATACTGATTTTAATAAAGCAAAGGTAATAAAAATAATACTGTTTAAAAAGTCTCCAAAACAACAAATGGAAGAGGGCAAAGAGCAAATTATAAAATCCTAAAAAGATAATAACAGTATACATTCTATTTCTTATAAATATTATTCTCCCTATTGATATCTACACTTCTGTTATTAGGGTCTAATACTATACTCTGGATATTGTTCAATGGCATATCGAGTTCAAAAGTGTAGGTAAGGTTACCCCAACCCCAAGCAGGAACTACCGTACGGGGATAATTAGGGTAAGTGTTTGGTTTTTCGCCGTAAGTCATTCGCAAGGGCACATATACGTATTGGGTTTTACCAGCTTTATCGGTTACAAAAAGGTCGATAGAAAGAGGCAGGCGTTCTAAGCGTTTGAGGGTAATTGCCGTTTTATTTCCTTTGGCTTCTACCTTGTCGATAGCGTAATCGGCTACGTGGTCAGTTTGCATAAACTCATTGAGGAACCATTGCAATTGCATTCCTGATACTTTTTCGGCTATGCGAATAAAATCATTGGGGGTTGGATTCTTGAAAGCATATTCTCGGTAGTAGCGTTTGAGAGTTTTCATCAGTGCTTCGTTACCCATTAGATAATCTAACTGAGTGAGGAAGAGCTGTCCTTTGTAGTAAGCGGCAATACTATAAGCGTAGTTCGTCGCATAACGGTCGGAATGAGTGATGGTAGGTTCTTGTAACCCCGATTTTACTAAGTTTAGGTAGCCATTGTAGGCTTTAGTAAAGGGATAGTTGGTTGTAGGAATGAGGTGCAACACTTGTTGTTCGGCAAGTGTTTGGATATAGGAGGTAAACCCTTCGTCCATCCACGGATAAGCTGCCTCATCGGTAGCTAAGAGGTGTTGAAACCAAGCGTGAGCCAGTTCGTGGGTGGCGGTGCCTACTAAACTCTCATATTTCTTACCGCCTTCCATAAGGGTACACATTGCATACTCCATACCACCATCGCCTCCTTGAATGAAAGAGTATTGAGGCCAAGGATATTTGCCTATAAGCGTATTGAAATAATCGAATACTTTGAGCATATCGGGCTGGATACGCTTCCAATTCTCTGGATATTTTTTATAGAAGAAGTGTATGGTTTTACCGTCGGTGAGAGTGTGCTTATCGTGAGTAAACTGAGGGTCGGCAGCCCAAGTGAAATCGTGTACACGTTCGGCTACAAAGTGCCACGTTTTGGTTTTAGCTTTGGTTTGGGGTATTTTTACGCCCTTATCTTCATAACCACAGCCCATTTCGTTAGGATTTTGCAACACGCCTGAACCTGCTACCACATAGGTTTTGTCGAGGGTGATTTTTACATCGAAGTTACCCCAAACGCCGTAGAACTCACGACCTAAGTATTCGGTAGTATGCCAACCTTGATGATCGTAAGCTACCATTTTAGGGTACCATTGTGCCATTGAAAGCGCTACGCCATCGGGGTTATTACGACCTGCACGACGTATCATTACGGGCGCTTGACCTTCAAAGGTCATATCGAGTACTGTTTTGCTGTGAGGTAGAATAGGGGTGGGGAGGGTTACTTTTAGGATTGTACTTTCGTGAGAGAAGGTAGCTTTTTGTCCGTCCTGACTCATAGCCGTAATGCGCAATAGTCCGATTTCAGAAGGTGAGAGTTTGGCTATACGACTCTGGTAAATGGGGTTTTTATCGGTGCCGAGATTGTTAACCATACGTCTATCGGGGTCGGGGATGGATTGCAGTTTGCTATCCATTTCGCTATTTGGCTGAAAAGCGTTGAAATAGAGGTGGTAGAATACCACGCTCAGAGTATCGGGAGAGTTATTGGTATACGTGAGTTTTTGGGTGCCTTTATACTGAAAGTTTTTTACGTCCATCGTTACGTTCATTTGGTAATCAGCTTGTTGTTGCCAAGGGTTATCTTGGGCTATTGCATTCAGCGTAAAAGCGAAAACAGAGAGTGCTAAGAGTATTTTTCTCATTATTATATTCTATTGATAGTTATTGAAAGTGCAAAGGTACGAAGTAATTAGCAAATG
>NZ_KB291524.1:0-21508 GCF_000318315.2 Capnocytophaga sp. oral taxon 324 str. F0483
GCTCTCTATAAGCTAACCCCACCCTTCTTACAGCTCATTTTTTACTTTTTACCTCAATAAGCCCTTCCGAACTTCTCCGTTTCCTTCCGAAAACTCCTAATAGTCCCAATACATCACTTTTGCGGTACACACTTTGCCAAAGTTTTTGCCTGTGCGGCTCGCACCTTTGGCAAAGTTGATTACTGGTATTTCCGGTATTATTGGCATTAACTTCATTTTCTAAATATTTTTCTTCATTATTTATTGTCAATTACTAATTATTTTGTACTTTTGCACTTTCTAACACAACAACACCAATTTTCAACAACAAAAAAATGATTAAAATCACACTACCCGACGGCTCTGTAAAAGAGTACCAAAGTGGGATTACTCCCGCCGAAATCGCAGCCTCTATCAGTGAGGGACTGGCGCGTAACGTCCTTTCTGCCAGCTTCAATGGCAAAACCATAGAAACCGTTACCCCCCTGACGACCGACGGTAGTTTAACATTATACACTTGGGATAGTCCCGAAGGTAAAAAAGCTTTCTGGCACTCCTCAGCACACATCTTGGCACAAGCGCTCGAAGAGCTCTACCCCGGCATCAAGCTCACCATAGGTCCTGCCATCGCTAATGGTTTCTATTACGATGTCGATTTCAACGGCAAACCTATTTCCGAAAAAGATTTCCCTGCTATCGAAGCTAAATTCTTAGAAATTGCTCGTGGCAAACACCCTTTTAAAATGCGCCCTGTGAGCAAAGCCGAAGCCTTGTCGTACTACGCAGGCAAAAATGAGTACAAAACCGAACTCATCGAAGCCCTCGAAGATGGTACGATTACCTTCTGCGACCATAGTACCTTCACCGACCTTTGTCGTGGGGGGCATATCCCAAACACAGGTTTTGTAAAAGCCGTAAAAGTACTCAGCGCTGCTGGGGCTTATTGGCGTGGTGATGAGCACAACCCACAACTTACTCGTGTGTATGCTATCTCATTCCCTAAACAAAAAGAACTCACCGAATACCTCGAACTGCTTGAAGAAGCTAAAAAACGCGACCACCGCAAGCTCGGTAAAGAACTCGAACTCTTTACCTTCTCTAACAAGGTAGGACAAGGCTTACCACTCTGGTTACCCAAAGGAGCTGCCTTGCGAGAACGCCTCGAAGCCTTCTTGCGCAAAGCCCAAAAACAAGCCGGTTACGAGCAGGTAGTTACCCCACATATCGGTCATAAGAATTTGTATGTAACCTCAGGTCACTGGGATAAATACGGGAAAGATAGTTTCCAACCCATTGCCACCCCTAACGAAGGCGAGGAGTATTTACTGAAACCGATGAACTGTCCGCATCACTGCGAGATATACAATTCACACCCTTGGAGTTATAAAGATTTGCCAAAGCGTTTTGCCGAGTTCGGTACAGTATATCGCTACGAGCAAAGTGGCGAGTTACACGGCTTAACCCGCGTGCGTTGCTTTACCCAAGACGATGCGCACATCTTCTGTACTCCTGAACAGTTAGACGACGAGTTCAAACACGTAGTCGATTTGGTGCTCTATGTATTCGGTTCTCTTGGATTCGACAATTTTACCGCACAAGTATCGTTGCGCGACCCCGAAAACCCTACCAAGTACATCGGTAGTGATGAGAATTGGGCAAAAGCCGAAAATGCCATCATCAACGCTGCGAAAGAAAAAGGCTTGAGCTATGTAATCGAAACAGGTGAAGCTGCTTTCTACGGACCTAAACTCGATTTTATGGTGAAAGATGCCTTAGGCAGAAGCTGGCAACTCGGTACCATTCAGGTAGATTACAACCTCCCAGAGCGTTTCGACCTTTGGTATAAAGGCGCTGATAACGAAATGCACCGCCCTGTAATGATTCACCGTGCGCCTTTTGGAAGTATGGAGCGTTTCGTAGCCATTTTATTGGAACACACCGCCGGAAACTTCCCATTATGGCTCAACCCGAGTCAAGCTATCGTACTATCATTGAGTGAAAAATATGAAAATTATGCTCAAAAAGTTTTGAGATTGTTAGAAAATTCCGATATTCGCACCCTGATAGACAATCGTGCTGAAACTATGGGCAAAAAAATACGCGAAGCCGAGACTCAAAAAATCCCGTATATGCTCATTGTTGGCGAAAATGAAGAGAAAGAAGGCACCGTATCAGTGCGCAAACGCGGTGGTGAGGATTTAGGAAGTATGAGCGTAGAAGCCTTTGCCAAACTCATCAACGACGAAGTCGCTAAGTCAATTAAACAATTTGCTAATTAGCAAATTAGAATAGTGAAAGTAATTTTAAATTTAAATAGCCATCATAAAAAAAAGTAACACACCGGGCAGAGATGACAAACAACCTCATCGTATCAATCGCGATATCCGCGTTCCTGAGGTGCGTTTGGTAGGGGAAAACGTCGAAGGAGGCGTATACCCCACTCGCAAAGCATTAGAAATTGCTAATGAATTAGAACTCGATTTGGTGGAAATTTCACCAAACGCTACGCCTCCTGTTTGTAAGGTAATCGATTATAAGAAATTCCTTTACGAACAAAAAAAGCGTGAGAAAGAAATGAAAGCCAAAGCTACCAAAGTAGTAATTAAGGAAATTCGCTTTGGTCCTCAAACCGATGACCACGACTATGAGTTTAAGAAGAAACACGGCGAGAAGTTCCTCAAAGAAGGCTCCAAAGTAAAAGCCTACGTATTCTTCAAAGGTCGTTCTATCATCTATAAAGACCAAGGGGAAATCCTTCTTTTGCGCCTCGCCACCGACCTCGAAGACTATGGCAAAGTAGAACAAATGCCTAAACTCGAAGGAAAACGTATGACGATGTTCCTCGCACCCTTACCCAAGAAAAAATAATTAAAGATAAAAGGTAAGAAGTAACAGATAAGAGGTATGCAACCTTACCTCTTACCTCTTATCTCTTACCTAAAAAAACGGAATTATATCAATAAAAATCTAAGCAAATGCCAAAAATTAAAACTAAATCTGGAGCTAAAAAGCGTTTCAAGCTCACCGGCTCTGGTAAAATCAAGAGAAAACACGCGTTCAAAAGCCACATCTTAACTAAGAAAGCTAAAAAACGCAAGTTAGCCCTCACCCACGCTACGCTCGTTCACTCTAACGACGAAGCAAGCGTGAAGAAACAATTAGGCTTAAAATAATTGTTTAAATAGTAGGAAATTAATAACCGTGGAGTAGGTACCCCTAAGCGTTTGTTTTAAGCACAAACCACCTGCTACAAAAATTAAAAAAAAGGAATTTATGCCAAGATCAGTAAATGCTGTAGCTCGTAGAGCTCGTAGAAAAAAAATAATGAAGCAAGCCAAAGGTTTCTTTGGCCGCAGAAAAAACGTTTGGACGGTAGCCAAAAACGCTGTTGAGAAAGCAATGCAGTACGCTTACCGCGACCGCCGTAACAAGAAGAGAACCTTCCGCGCTTTGTGGATTGTGCGTATCAACGCAGGGGCTCGCTTGCACGGATTGTCTTACTCTCAATTTATGGGTAAACTTAAAGCAGCTGATATCCAGCTCAACCGTAAAGTTCTTGCCGATTTGGCAATGAACCACCCCGAAGCGTTCAAAGCTATTGTAGAAAAAGTAAAATAAACGTTTAACTAAAGATATAATTCCGTATAGAAAAAGCGACTCCTTAGGAGTCGCTTTTTTATTTTTCTTGTTACGGTCTTTCTGATATTCCACCTGCCTGTGCACTTATTTTGCCCATTTCCTTTTGTAGTCAAAGCCGGCGTTGAGCAATATTTTTTCCTTGTGCAGGTCTTCTAAATAGGCTAAATCGTTGTTGTAAAGAGGTTTGCTGAGGCATTCTACAGCTACGGGCTTGCCTTCTTTGGGCTCTAACAAAATATCGATAGTATAACCGCCAAACTCGTAGTCCATTGTAATACGCTGGTCGGGGTATTTTTCTTTGAGCTGACGGTAGGTTTGTTCTTTAAAAGCACTTTTACTTTGCTGGTCAACATCGGTGTGTTTGTGTCCGTAGAGGTCGAGTTCCGATAGGATTTCACGGCGAAGGTCATCATTGCCGTCGCTTACGGCACGGGCGTAGGCGAGGTAGGCGTAGAGCACAGCGCGGCGGTTGTTAGCGCCTTCTTGCGCTAAAGCCTCTTTATAGGTAGCTAACAATTCTTCGGGGATAGAGTTGCACACGTATATCTGTTCCTTGGCTCGGGTGATAATCACGTTCAGCAGTTTGTAGCCTTTGGAGAAGTTTAGCGGACCAAAACTCTGTACGAACTTGCCACCTTTCTTCTTGCCATAAGTTACCGATAAGATGATGATATCGCGCTCATCACCTTGTATGTTCTCCAAGTTCTTGATAAAGAGTCCTGCTTGCTCTAAGGCGTTGATTTTCTCGCGGAAAGCCGTTTGGGTAGGGTCATTTTGCTTTTGGAGTATCTGTTTGCGTATGTAGTTGCGCTGGGTGATATTGAAGGTCGCAATCCCCACCGATGGGTAAGTGCCGTCAGGACGAGGCTCTATTTGTGAGAGTATACGCAACACTTCGGCGGCTTCCTCACGGTTGATATGCTCATCAAATATGCCATTTACCTGAGTGAAATGGATAGGGATACGACTTTCGGTGCTGGGTAGCGGACGCAATCGGGCGTTGTAGAAAGCGTGGTTAGAAAAATCAATCAGATAAGGGTGTTTAGAACGATAGTGAAAATCTAAATGGTTCTTACTGAATTGGTATTCCAAAGCGTAATCCAAGAGCGACTCTATGTTCAGCATCGCATTTTTGTAGGTGAGCACTTCATCTTCTTCCTCGTTGTCGTCCTCATCTTCAGCACTACCGTCGAATACTTTGCTAAAATAGTTAGACGGCGGCATTTGGTGTTCATCACCTGCAATGATAATCGTCTTGCCTTTGAGCATTGCAGGCAGGTTGTCTTCGAGTTTCAGCTGACTTGCCTCGTCAAACACCACATTGTCGAAATAGAAATTCTTGCCCTCAAACAGATTGCAACAAGCATCGGGGGTGGTGAGGATAATAGGGAAGAAACTCGTAAAGAGGTCGGTGTCCTTCATCGCTATTTGTCTTAAGGTGAGGCGACTGTGCTTTTCACTTTTGCGCTTGTTGTAGAGGTTCGCCACAGTGAGCTCTTTGTTGGTCTCTTCAAACGTTTTTACGGCTTTGCGTTGTTGGGTATTCCAGTAGCCCTCGATAAAATCTTTTTGGGCAGAGGCGAAGTAGTGTATTTTCTTTTTAAAATCGGCGTAATCGCGCTCGTTGAAGTTCAGCGTATCATCGGCATTTCGTTGCAAGAGCAAGGTGTAATAGGCGTAGAGGAAGGAAGCTTCCCAATGGGTTACTTTGGTAAGTGATAAAACGATGCGCTCTTGGAAATCGTTGAGCGATTGGAAGAAAGCAAACCACTCGTACTGAGCTACCAAAGGCTGTGCAGGGTCGGCTTGATAGCTGTTGTAAGTTGCCAAACTACGGGTGATAAAGGCTTTGAACTCAGCAAAGGTATTGCCAAAATTGACAGCGTCGAGCCAACTATCAGCTTCTATGCGGTTTTTAAGCGATTTTACTTCGCTTATGAGCTTGTCTAAATCGGCGTTCACAAATGAGCGTTCGTAGTAATTGAGTAGGTCTAAGGCAGCGAAATCAGCATTGGCTTTGCTGTCGAAATCGGTTTGCGCTTGGGCAATAGCAGAAGTGTACTCGGCGATAACAGTTTTGTTGAGCAATAAGTTATCCGAAATAGCAATCGACGAAAAATTGCGGTGCAAACTGAGTGCTTTAATCGCAGTACAGAGTTCTTGCAAGCGTTTTTGGGTTTTCAACACCTGCTTTTTCTCGGTAGAAAAGAGTGCTGAGAGCTTGTAGAAAAATCCTTTGGTTACCTCTGGTTGATACACAGGTGAAGTAGGGGGTAGGGTAGTGGTAATCAGCTCATACTCATTGCGATATTGCGCTAAGGTGTCCAACTGTTGTATAAATTCTTCTTTGCGTTTGTGCAAGTAATAGGCTTTGTAAACGGCTATCTGCTGCTGGATAACCTCCCACTGTTGTGCGTATTGTTTGAAGGCTTCGGCGAGTTGTTGTTGGGTGTTAAACAGATTGGTAGCGGTGAGTTTTTTGGGGTTGAACAGGTGATTTTGAGCGTAGGGCGCATACCGCTGATAGAGTGCCTCACCTTGTTGCCAAAGGGGTGCGAGAGAGGCGAATTCTTTATCGGTAAACTGAAAAGAGAAAGCCGAGAGGTCGAGTTCTTCTCTATCAGTTTCATAATGCATTAGTTCCGCCATTACATCTGTCCACGACAGTTGGTTGAGGAGAGGTTGGTTGAGTTTGTGGTGAATAGCATTGATATCCGTTGTGATTTTGCGCATTGCTTGCACTTGTTCGGCAAGGAGATTTTCGAGGAAGGCTGGTGTTTCTTTTTTAAACTCGACATTATCAATATGGTTACGCACGGCATCAACAATGAGCCTGCGGTCGGCAATAGCATCTTTTATCATTGTACAATACCTGCCCAAACCTTTGTTTTGCAGGGCGTTGTAGAGCACTTCTAGGGCAGTTTGTTTCTCGCAGACTACTAATGTTTTCTGTTTGTTTTCCAAAGCATTGATGAGAATCGCCGTGAGCGTTTGGCTCTTGCCCGTACCTGGGGGACCTTGAATGAGTATTTTCTGCTGACTTTTCAGCGATTCCAAAATCGACTGTTGAGAGGGGTCGGTTTCAATAGCGCTCAGCGATTGGAATTGTTCGTTGGCTGTTGCCTGTAAAGGCACAAAATCTTTTTTCAGCGATTCGTAATCGTTGATGATATTCTGCTTTTGGACTTCAAAGAGGGAGAGTATACCGCATTTTTCTATAAAAGCATCACCTTTGTTAGGCAAAAGTTCCTCGTATTCCGCTTTGGTTTTTAGAGGGAGAATCTCGGTATAGTTGTTCAGCAGGAAATCCAAGTTTTGGGTAACTTTCAGTTGGTTGAGGATATCCGAGCAAAGAGAGTGCAGTTCAGGTTTATCGATTTTTCCGTCTTCCAGCATCTCATCGGGGATAGGTTTAAGGCTTACGCCCGAATCGTTTTGCAGATGGTTGATGAGCACCTCATTTAGGTAGATAGGGTCTTCCTCGCTACGACTTATTACCCACGTATTCATTTGGGTAGCCGGCTTTATCTTCACCGACCAAATCAGGATAGGCGCAGCCGTTAGTTGTCCGTCGCCCATATCCCGACGCAACAGTATGGGGAAACCAAAGCCCAGTGTGTTCACTCCTTTTTCGGAAGTGATAACCTCGCTTTGGAACATCAGGTTTTCGATATTATCTACAAGTTTTTCTAAGATAGCCTCACGTTCTTTAGGTATATTTTTAGAGGCTTGTCCCCCTTGGGAGGAACGGGGGATATCTATATCAGTACTTTCAGTATCGTGAATAGAAAACGAAAAGTTGAGGTTGCGTAAGGTGAGTAAGTCGAGAATAAAGCGTTCGGGCAAGCTCTTGAATATAGCCGAAAGACGTGCGATATCAAACTTATAGCGTGAAGCACCAGGAAGTGCATTGAGGTGCACGCCACGACGGTTACCCACTTTCAGTTTGTTTTGCAGAGCAGTAAATACTTCTTGGTTCATTTTTCAGTGCTAAAAGAGGAAGTGTTTTATTTCTTATTTTTATAGAAAAGTTCAGAATGGCTACCTATTCTTTGAAGTATAATAGCCATATTTTCATCGTTTTGTTCCCAAATCAGTAACAAATCAGACTCTATATGGCATTCCCAACAACCTTTGTAATTTCCTGTTAAGAGATGTGGAAGGTTTTTCTTGGGAATACCTTCAGTTCCTTTTTACATCAGGATTTTTATAATTTCTTTTATAGCCTTTTTCTTAGCTTCCTGATTAGAGAATTTTTTGTATTCTTTTTTATAGGTAGTTGTTATAAAAATAGAATATTTAGGAATTTCTTCTTGCTCCGTATTATTCATCGTCTAAATCACTAAATAATTCATCAAGATTTTTATAACCTTTTAGTAGTCCTTCTCTATACTCTCTTCTTCCCTCCTCAATAGCTCTTATAGTTTCCTCGTTAGGAATATACTCCTCTACGGGTTCAGCTACTACAGTAGGTTCGGCAATTACGTTGTATTTCTTGAAAAGTGATTCAAACATAGGAGCATTTTCCTTAGGAATACTCACATTATAATTAACCATTTCGTTATATTTTACAGTTCTCATATTTCTTTTTTTGGCAAAGATAATGCATAATTACCAAATCACCAAATTCCTCTCCTTAGTCCTTAGCCCACTTCATTTCCTAAATTTAAATAAAAATCCTTTGTGAGCGACTTGTACGCCTCAGTATAAACCCCACGTTCCTTCTCAATAATAAGCACATCGATAGGGTAAGAGGAGAGCTCTTTTCTACTCAGTAGTAGCATACTCCGTTTTAGTTCAGCCGTAGCATTGCCTCGCGTATGAGTGATTTTCTGAGGAAAAAGACCATAACCCGACGCAAGAGCGATAAACCCTTCGGTTTCACTACAAGGCAAAATAACACTAAAAACACCCTCGTCCGACAGTAATTTGCTCACCCCTTCTAAGAGCTCCGAAAACGAAAGCGTATCAGTAAACCGAGCCGTGTTGCGCGCTTTTTCAGCTGTTTTATAATCAGCGGTATAGAAAGGCGGATTAGAGATGATAAGGTCGTACACTTCATCTATCTCCAAAGCAAATTCCTGAAGCGAAGCGTGATAGCAAAACAAGCGGTCGCCCCATTGGTTCTCTTCGAAGTTCTCCGTGCATTCTATATAGGCTTTTTCGTCTATTTCCACGGCGTCAATCACAGGAGCGTCAGAGCGTTGAGCTAACATTAGCGACAATAAGCCCGTTCCCGCCCCAATATCCAGTATACTTTTAGGATTCTCAATAGGCGTCCACGCCCCCAATAGCACTCCATCAGTGCCTATCTTCATCGCACTTTGTGCTTGCTTTACGTTAAATTGCTTAAACTTAAATATCATATTCTCTTTGCTCCTTCCTCCGAGGTTATCAGTTTTTAATACAAAAAAGTCGTTCTACCCCTTTTTCAACCTCTTTTTTTTAATTCAAGCAAAGATACAAAATAATTACCAATCAGCAATCCCCTTCTGAATATTTTTTTGACTTTCGGAATCGCTACCAGTTATATAGGAAATATATTCTACTCTTTTACCAATAAAGCAGAATATATTACCATAGAATCTCCTTTTTATAGATTCCCACCTTTCGAAAAAGCACCTTTTATCCTATACCAATCTTCCAAGATTCGTTCAAGGTTCGTATAAGGTACCTATATCATAGTATATTTTTCTTTTTGAAAATCCCTATTTTATTCTTTTTAAAAACTACCCGTGCGGCTCACACAAAATGCCCGTGCGGCTCGCACTTTCATTTCCTAATTTCCCAATTTTCAAATTTGCTAATTTTTCAAATTTGTATATTAAAAATTGTTTTTGTAGTTTTGCACCCTCAGTGAAGAATTATATAATAAAATAAGCATACAATGATATATTATTCTATTCTCACAATAAGCGTAGCGTACCTCATTTATATACTTGTAATGCAGGCAACTACCAACTTAAAAAGAGAAAAATCCATTGAAGAAAAACGCCAAAAATGGCAAAATGCTTTGGTAGACGAAGAATATACCAAAGACAGAATTATGGAGCTCATCAAAAGTGAATACGGTGAGCCCACCACAAGTTCCGTCGAAAAAGGCGTATATACCGAAGGTATGCCCGACTTTTTGGTGAAAATGGCGCTCGGTAAGCCGTTAGAAGTCCAAAGTGCAGGATTCAAAGGCTCTACTACCGAACGTTGGCACTACAAAACCCTTACTCTCACATTCCAAAATAACAAACTCATCGGCTGGGAAAGCCACGATAACACCTCTCAAAAACCAAGATTATAATGTTAAAGGATTACTACGAAATATTAGGAGTTAGCCAAAAGGCTTCTGACGACCAAATACGCGACGCCTACAAAAAGCTCGCAAAAGCCTATCACCCCGATAAACATCAGGGCGACGATTTCTTTGCCGAAAAATTTAAAAGCCTACAAGAAGCTTACGCAGTCCTTTCCGACCCCGAAAGTCGTAAAGACTACGATGCCGACCTCGCCGCCGAGTTAAAAGGACAAAAGAAAACCGAAGAACCCAAAAAACAAGCTAAAAAGAAAACCTCACAAAAAAATAGCGCCTCCTCAAAAGCTCGTACCGTAAAGGATTTACCCTCTTTGATAGATATTTATTTCGAACAGAAAATCGCTACCGTAAAAACCCGTAAAGAGTACGACACTTTCTTAGCATCTCCCAAAAAACAGTACTCCTCTTGGGTGAAAATTGTGCTTGTAGCCCTTGTCATCATTCTAAGCACCATCTTGCTAAACCCTTCTTTCGGTCTCCTAAAAGGACTTTTGCCTTAATTAAGCTCAGTTGATAAATATAAATTGAATAATCAATAAAATTTGCGATATACACTTTGTCGAAGTGCTAAGCCTTTGATAAAGTCTATCAATGAGGCAAAAACTTAATTTTTTTGATTAATTTCTATAGCCCAAGCGATACTTCACTTTAACGAACGACAAAATTCAACTATCAGCAAACATAGATTTTACAGCTGTTGCCTTGGATACTTTTCGTTATCAATACGAAAACAACGAGGTATACCACCGCTTTTGTACCCTATTGAACTGTCTTCCTAATAAGGTAAACACACTCGAAAAAATACCTTTTCTTCCTATCGAATGTTTTAAAACTGAAAAAGTGTACTGCGGTCACACCACACCTCAGCAGATATTCACCAGCAGTGGTACAACAGGCGCACAAACCTCCCGACACTATGTGAAAGAACTTAGCTTGTATGAACAAAGCTTCCGTAAAGGCTTTGAACATTTCTATGGCAACGTTGGAGATTATGTAGTTTTAGCTCTTCTTCCCTCGTATTTAGAACGTACCGGCTCTTCTCTCATCACTATGGTAGCCGACCTCATTGAGCGCTCAGGTAGTGAGTATAGCGGTTTCTATCTCAACGAATACGACCTCTTAGCCCAGCGCTTACAAACCCTTGATGCTTCGGGCAAGAAAGTACTGCTCATAGGGGTATCCTTTGCGTTACTCGACCTTATAGCCGAGCATACTTTCTCTTTAAAAAATACGATTGTAATGGAAACAGGTGGTATGAAAGGTCGTCGCAAAGAACTCGTGCGCGAAGAGTTGCACGCTATGCTCTGCCAAGGGTTTGGGGTGGAAATGATTCACTCCGAATACGGAATGACCGAACTGCTCTCGCAAGCCTATTCTGCTGGTAAAGGGATTTATAAGTGTGTACCTTGGCTAAAAGTCCTTATACGCGATACGAATGATGCGCTGAGCTATTTGCCTACCGGCAAAACTGGCGGACTTAATATCATCGATTTGGCTAATAGAGAGTCGTGTAGTTTTATTGCTACTCAAGATTTAGGCAAACTATACCCCAATGATACTTTTGAAGTATTAGGACGCTTCGACAACGCCGATATCAGAGGTTGCAATTTGCTCATTAGCTAATTTACCAATTTGCTAAATTCCTAATTATTTTTTATTTTTGCCGAAAATATAAGAATTATGGGTACAGTAAGATTACAAGCAACAGTACAAGAATATGATATTCCATACTTAGAAAGGTTTTTAAAAGGCATTTCAGCTACCGAAATCAATTTTGAAAGAGAGGAAGATGCTTTTGATATTCTTACTCCTGAGGACCTCAAAGCCATTGCGCTCTCAAAAGAGCAAGGAAACCTCGGTATGGTTACAAGCAATGACGATGTTTTTAAAGAGATTCGAGAGCTAAGAGAAAGAAAATGGAAATAGTTTGGACTGATAGAGCTAAAGAAAGTTTTAAAGAAACTCTTGAGTTTTGGGATATACACAATGGAAGCTACTTATTTTCAGATAAAATATTATTAGAAACAGAAAGATTAATGCTTGAACTTTCTAATAATACACTCTATTTGGGTAGATATAACAAAACACTAAACCTTTATGTAAGACCTATTTTAAAAGGTAGGTATTTTATATATTTTGAGGTTAAGAATAATGGAAAAGAAGATTTTATAGAAATTCAATATTTTAGAAGTTCAAAACAACAACCTATGTCTTGAGAATAAAATCTATAATAATAAGAAGTATAAGATTTTTTACTCAAAAAGTCGCTTTTGCGACTTGTCCCCTTCTCTTCGGAAAGTCTGCGAGAGCAGAGTATGTGAGGAACGGGGGTAGGTTTCTAAATGTGAACACCCTATCCGATTAACAAAAATCCTCCCTACCTATCGCTTTTGCGTCGCACTCCTAGTGCCTGTGGCCTGTGGCCTAAGGCCTTACATCTAATTTCCCAATTTCCCTATCGAATCTTTCATTTTTTCAATTTCTTTTTGAGTCTCTTCTACAATTTTAGTATCTACACCTGCCTTTTCAGCACCGCGTTGTATTTCAGTTTTAATCTCATCGGTAGCATCGCGCAGTTGGCGCATTGCCTTTCCTAAACCACGCGCAATACTTGGGAGCTTATCAGCCCCAAAAAGGATTAAAACCATAAAAAGTATGAATATAATTTCTGAAAAACCCATAAAATCAATTAACAATTGATAATTAACGCTATGGCCTATGACCTACTGCCTATGGCCTATTCACTGCAAAATTACATTTTTTTTGTCATAAAACAGAAATATCATATTTTTTTTTATACTTTTGCCCGTATGAAAAAGGTAAAATATTATTACGACCCCGATACGCTTTCGTATAAACGCATCCTCTCCCGAAAGCGTACAAAGGTGCGCAATGCTTTGATTTTTCTTACAGCTGCTGCACTCTTCGGGATTTTATTCTCTTTTATAATGATTAACTCGCGCTTGTTTTTCACCCCCCGCGAGGTGGTATTAGCACGCGAGATTAAAACCTATGAAACCAACTACCAAATCCTGAACAAAAAGATGGAATTGGCGGAAGATGTGCTTGCCGACCTTGAAGAACGCGATAATAATATGTACCGCCTTTACTTCAATGCGCCTATTATCCCCGATAGTGTTCGCAAAAGCCTCAAAGACCCTAACCGCTATAAAAACCTCGAAAAATACGGAAACTCCAAACTTGTTGCCAATACAAACAAACGCTTAGATATATTGCGAAAACAGTTGGTCGTACAGTCGAAATCGCTAGATGAGATTGCTAAACTTTCTAAAGCAAAGGAAAAATTCCTGTCTTCTATTCCTGCCATTCAGCCTATTAATAATAAAGATTTAAAGCATATGGCATCGGGATATGGTTGGCGTATCGACCCTTTTACCAAAGCGCGTAAGTTCCATTATGGTATGGACTTCACTGCACCCCAAGGCACTCCTGTATATGCTGCGGGCGATGGTGTAGTAGCACGTGCCGATAGCAATGCCTCAGGTTATGGTAACCACATTCGCATCGACCACGGTTATGGCTATGTAACTCTCTACGGACACCTTTCGGCTTACAATGTGCGTGCAGGACAACACGTCAAGCGTGGCGACCTCATAGGAAGGGTAGGAAGTACCGGTCGCTCGGAAGCTCCACACCTGCACTACGAAGTGATAAAGAACGGCGAACACATCAACCCGATACACTTCTATTATGGCAACCTCACCCCGAGCGAATACACCGAGATGCTACACGTTTCTACTCAAGAAAATCAATCGCTTGACTAAGATGATTGGAAATAGTATTTTGTTAATTAAACCCATATGACTCACCATAATCTTCCCCAGAATTGGGATTTCTTTATGTGCCATATCGAAGGCGTCCCAGCTTCTATACGCACCAATTTAGCCTTGTTTGAGCTTGCTCCTCTCGAGGGCTTATCGCAACGTTTACAGTTTTATATAAAAATGCAAAACCCTACTCCTGATGGATTTCCTTCAAAGGAGGAGTATCCTATACTCTGTGATATAGAAGATGCCATAAACGAGAAAGCCGAAGCCACAGGAGCAGTATTGGCAGGTGTGGTAAAATCCGAAGGCTTTTTAGAGCTTTGGTTTTACTGTAATAATGCGGAAGTTTTAGCACAGACTTGCGAAGAAGCGTTACAAGCTTTTGAGGGGTATAAATCGGGATATAATACCGCTGAAGATGCCCAATGGGAAGATTATTTCGACTTCCTTTATCCTGATGAGTTTTCTTATCAAACGATGCAGAACAGAAAAGTGCTAATACAACTTGAGAAGAAAGGAGATAAGATGGAAGTGCCTCGTGAAATCGACCATTTTATCTACTTCAAAAGTGAGGCACAACAACAAGGTTTTGCCGAGAAAGTAGCCGAAAAAGGCTATAAAGTGCGTTTGAGTGATGAGAAAACAGTAGAGGAACGAAAATCCGAAGGACATACTTTTCCTTACACCGTCGAAGCCACACGTGAGGATAGTCCGTTAGATATCAATAATATCGTATGGGAACTGATAGAGCTCGCCTCTTCTTTTGAAGGAGAATACGACGGCTGGGGCTGTGTGAATGTAACTGATAACTGATAATTTCTTAGAGAAATGGATATTGTATTACCCGATAAACTATATTACACCATAGGAGAAATAGCAAAGGCTTTCAATGTGAATGCTTCTCTTATTCGCTTTTGGGAAAAGGAATTTTCTATTATCAGCCCGAGAAAGACGAGTTCGGGAAGCAGGAAATTCTCTCCCGATGATGTTAAGAAACTCCAGCTCATCTATCATTTGGTAAAAGAACAAGGCTACACCCTTGAAGGGGCGCGTCAACGTCTTAAAGAAGACAAGCAGAAACCTCTTACAAACCTTGATGTGGTTACAAAGTTAGAGCGTGTAAAGCAAATGCTTATCGATATCAAAGAAAATCTTGAATAACAAAAAAGCTGTACGATGTGACTATACTCGTACAGCTTTTTTAGGAAAAAACATCAATATTAATTTGTATCTATTTCCAAAGAATTACCAACGTTTCTTCAGAGGATAGGCGTGCGGTATTAGCTGTTGCACTTCCTCCCTTATCCGCAAAAACGATTGAAGGATTTACTCCTTTGGGACAACGCAATGCCACTGAGGTAGTTTGTGGGCGTTTGTTGATGAGTATCGTAAGGTATTGATTACCTTTTTGCATTGTATACATTTGCACTCCTTTTTGGTAAGTTTCAAACTGAAAAGGGACTGCCGCTTTCACTTCGGCGAGTAGCAAATGCGAAAGTGCTTCCCCTTTGCCACTGCGCAAAGCGCCCATACCCAATAGCGATGGGAACCAAAAGGTCTCTCCCCTCATAAAGCGATGTCGCGTTGCCAACACACTATTCCCCTCTTGGGCAACTATTTGTCCTTGGGTGTTGTAGATACTCCCTTTCCAAAGGTGGGCGGACAGGGGTGCGTTTTGGTAATTTACACTGAAATCGGTAGGGAGGCATTTTATTTCTTTCAGCGCTCCTCCTAATACATCTTGTAGCGGAAATCCTGTGTGATGTAGGGCAAACATATTTTCGTCGTAGAACGCGCTGAGTCCTTCCATTATCAGTTTACCGCCATTGCGTACAAAGTTGCGCAGGGGTTCCCAATAACGCGATGGGAGGCTTATTTGTCCTGATAAAATAATCGTTTCGCCTTTATAAGAAGCTTTGTTCCAATTGAACTCATCAAAGCACTGAAACTGACTATTGATACCATTTTCAAGTAGAGTTTCGTACATTGCAAACGCCGATTTCATAGCACCTCCCGTGTTTCTGCCCTCGTAATCATTGTTGGTATTATCATTTAGTTGTGCTTTCTTTTCTACCCAAAGTGTTTCGCGGGTATAGAGGATGTGAATGTTGGCTACTACAGGTTTAAATTTGCTGCTGTTGATTTTTCGGAGTGTTTTGGCAACTTCGGAGGCAGCAGTGAGTCGGTCGGTAGGTTGGTTTTGGAAATCTACGAGTGCCCATTCGCCTGCTTCATCACCCACAGCACGCGGGTTTAAGCACCAAAATAAGATATGTTCAGCTCCGTTGCCAATGCTCGTCCACAGCCATTGGATGATTTCTTCTTTGGTAGGGCAGAAGGCTTTATAACCGCTATAAGTGTTGTTGCCTCCTTGTAATTCGGTTACCCAAAAGGGCAATTCGCCTGCTCCCGAACGTATGATAGCGCAATTTGCCCCCAAAGCCGTAGCGTACTGATTTCTGTGAAACATAGTGTAATGCCAACTGGGGTGAGCAGAAGCGCCTAACGAACTGAGGAAGTTGCGCCAAGCAGGGAAGTTGTATTCGGCAATATTGCTGAATATTTGGTGAGAATTGACGTGCAAATAGGCATTAGGGTCGTACTTTTTTACCTCGTTGGCAATCCATTGCAGGTACCAAGTGTTGTAGTGTAGCAAGAACTGTTGAGGGGTGAAATCTACTATTTGTGGGTAGTCTTTGCTGTTGTAGGTAGTAGGTTGTAGTGTTTTGAGCCATTCACTTTTTTGGGTATTGGCAAAAGCGTCGTTAGGTACCCAACCCCCTGTGCCAGGTTCGTTCATTAGCACCCAACCATAGAGGGCAGGTGAGGTTTTGAAATGGGTTACTACTTGCTTGATATAGGTAGCAATTTCTTGTAGATGTGCCTGCGAATAAGGGTGCTTAAAGCCTCCTAACGAATTGTCGGGGGCAGCGGGAAAGAGCGTGCCTACAATCTTCACATTGTACCGCTCTGCTGCTTTAAAAGCCTTGTCGAACAGAGAGAAATCCCAAGTACCGTCGGGGCGCTTCATATAGTTTTCGAACATACGAATGCGACAACAGTTCATTTGATGCTCGCTGAGGAGTTTGAACCAAGTATTTATCTCCTCATCAGTTTGCCCAGGTTCGATAAATACCTGTGCACCAATGGGTGATACATAGGGTTGCGCTTTCACAGTGGTAGTGATGGAGGCAATCCCAAGGCATAAAAGGTATATACAATTTTTTAAAAACATACAAATACTTTTTTGGTGGTACATTTTGTGGTGCAAAGGTAAGGAGATAAAGAGTTTATCCACTTATCTTTTCTTTTATAAAACTTATCAAATTAGCTTATACACTTCACTTTTCACTTTCCCCTTTTAAATACTCTCTCGGTGAGGCATTATAGAACTTCTTAAACGAGCGACTGAAATTCGATAGCTCTTGGTAACCCACCTTATAGGCTACTTCCGAAATATTCAAATTGCCTTGCTTCATCAGTTGGGCAGCGGCGGTCATACGTATTTGTACAATCACGTTGTAAGGGGTGGTGTTCATAATGGCTTTTACCTTTTTGAAGAGTTGGTTAGTGCTCATATTTAGGGCATCGGCAAGGGCATCGATACCAAACTCGGGGTCGCTGAGGTGTTCCATTACAATGTTGTTCACTTTATCTACAAACTCTTTTTTCCAAGGTTGCCCAATGAGTTTTTCGCGGTACACATTCAGGTTAGGAGAGGAGCTGTACTGTTCCCACAGCTTCTTGCGCGAAAGCAGTATATTTTCGATGCGCTTGCTGAGGATTTTAGCCGAAAAAGGTTTGGTGATATAGTCTTCCACACCCAAACTGTAGCCCTCTACCACTTGTGATTCTTTGTCTAAGGCAGTGAGCAGAATAATAGGGATATGGTTTGTTTTTTCGTTGGCGCGCAGTTCTTTTACCATTGAAATACCATCGCGTTTAGGCATCATAATATCCGATACGATAAGGTCGGGGATATGGGTAATAGCCAATTCTAAGCCCTCTTCACCGTCGCGTGCTAATAGTACGTGGAAATGCTCGTTGAGAATGTGCTGTATATAATCGCGCATATCGTCGTTGTCTTCCACTACCAAAATAGTCTCTTCCTTGTCGGTTGCATTTTCTTGCGGAGCTATTTCTTTTACTGTTTGGGTAGTGTCTATCTGTTGCAAGGTGATAGAAGCCTCGTCGTGGAGTTGTGGCACATCTAAAATAGGCAACAATACCGTGAAGGTAGCTCCTTGTTTTTCTTCACTTTCTACCTCTATGTGTCCTTGGTGTAGGTCGACGAGGTCTTTGGTGAAGGCGAGCCCTAAGCCAGCCCCCTCGTTGTGGATTTCTTTTTGGCGTTTGCCTTGCAAGAAAGCGGTAAAGAGCTGTTTTTGTTCTTCTTTGGAGATACCAATGCCTGTATCGGCTATCTTGATTTGCAAAAACTTCTGCTGATTTTGCACCACAGTAGCAATGAGTACGGTGATTGCACCTTTTTCAGGGGTGTATTGGAAGGCATTTCCGATGAGATTGTAGAGAATTTTGTCTAATTTATCGGCATCAAAAGGCATCCACAAGCTGGGCATTGTACTCTTGATAGTGTATTGTATTTGTTTTTCTAAAGCCAGATAAGCAAAGGTTTCACTCACTCCTTTCACAAATTTCACTACATCGTCGTATTGTAAATTCAGCTCTAACTTGTTCTTTTCTAACTTTCTAAAATCGAGTAATTGGTTGATGAGGCGCATTAGTTTTTGGGCGTTGCGCAACATCATTGTATATTTCTCTTTGTGCTGCTTAGGAGAATTCTCATCATCTACCATTTGGTTTAGCGGACCTACAATAAGCGAAAGCGGTGTTTTGAACTCGTGAGAGATGTTAGAGAAAAAGTTGGTTTTCATCTCGTTGATTTCGTACATACGCTGGGCTTCCAATTGCGAGATGCGCAGGTTCTGCTTGTCTCTTTCCTTGATGGTGTAATACTTCACGATAAGCACGAGCAAGCCCACCCCTAGCAAGGCATAGAGGATATAAGCCCAAGTTGTTCGCCAAAGCGGAGGGGCTACTATTATCTTAATCGTAGTAGGTTTTTCGCTCCACACCCCGTCGTTGTTAGTGGCTTTTACTTTGAAAATGTAAGTGCCTGGGTTGAGGTTTGTATAAGTAGCGATACGCTCGGAAGCATCGTAAATCCAATCGCTATCAAACCCTTCGAGCATATAGGCGTATTGGTTTTTGAAAGAAGCGCGGTAGTTCAATGCCGAAAAACGGAACGATATTACTGATTGCCAATGTTTGAGGTGAATGCTTTGGGTCTCGTCTATTACCTCGGTGAGCACCCCGCCTTCTTCTGGTCGTACCGATTTGTTGAATATTTGAAAATCGGAAATAACTACTTTGGGTTGGGTTTGGTTAAGGGTGAGCTGTTGAGGATAGAAAGTATTGAAACCGTCTTTTCCTCCAATGAGCAACTCGCCGTCTTTGGCTTGTGCAAAAGCCCCTAATTGAAAGCCTGAATTTTGCAATCCGTCGTACTCGTTGAACACTTGGAACTGTTGGCTTTTTGGGGTGTATTTCAGTACTGCCGAAGGGGTACTCATCCACAGATTGCCACTGTTGTCTTCTGCCAAACCGAAAACAGGGTCGCCATAGTCGGTGCCTTTACGGCGAATGAGTTCAAAGCGTTCGGTTTTCTTGTCGAACTTGTGTAGTCCTCCTTTGGTGCCTATCCACAAGGTGCCGTCCTTGCTCTCGTGGATAGCCGTAATAAAGTCGTTGCTCAGGGCGTGTGTGTTGTTTTTTAGGGCTGTATAGGTGTGTTTGAGTTTTAGGTCGCGGGTGTAACAACGCAAGCCTTTTTCGGTGCCTACCCACAAAAGGAGGTCTTGGTCGCGGTGAATTACGTGGGTTTTATCTTCGGGGTAGATAATGTTTTTACTTTCGAATAGCGGGGTAAAAACACCCGTAGCGGGCTGGTAGTTGATTGCCCCCAACTCGGTAGCAAGCCAAAAGGAATTATCCCAATCTTTGGTAATTTGATAGACGTTGCGGTAGGTGTAGTTCGTACCGGTAGGCACTGGAATGGGTACTTGACTAAAACTGTTGGACGAAGGGTTGTACTTAATGAGGTAATTGGCGTAGTTGCCTATCCAAATATTGCCTTCGGCATCTTCACAAAAAGCCTGATAGAGCTGGGTATTAGGGTTGTAGGATTGGTTGCTGAAAGCGGTAAGCGTCTTTCTATCAGGGTTGAGTTTATCAATATGGTTTAAGCCGCCTATCCAGAGGTTGCCTTTGCTGTCCTTAAAGATAGCGCGCACTTGCTTTTCCGAAAGAAAATTCTTGTACCTCACCCATTTGAATTGGGCAGGGGTAGGGCTAAAATAGTAAATTCCTGAGGCGGTACTCACCCACATCAGTTGGCTTTTATCTCGGTAGATGTGATTCACACTTTCATTAGCGAGTTGCGGGTTTTGCAAGTCGGTAATGGAGTGAGTGTTTTTATTGAGGAGTTTGATGCCCTCGTTGGTCTCTATCCAAATGTTGTGCTGACCGTCATTGGCAACCGAAAGCACGTTCACATTGTGCGTACAATGGCTCGCGTCACACACCGCATAACGTTGGTAGTTTTTTGTTTTTTCATTTAAGCTATACAAACCACCGTGAGCTGATGATACCCACATCGTGCCTTCTGGGTCTTTGTAGAGATTGAAAATGTGCTTGCATACCTTCTCATCAGTGTCGTTTGTATACCAGTAAGGGTGTAGCTCAAATTGTTTTTCCTTGCGGTTAAAACTGTACACCCCGCCACCCCACGAACTGAGTATGAGAGTGCCATTGGTAGCTACCATACCCGTAAGGGCGTTATTCAGAGGTTTGGAAGTGCCTTTTTCTCGGATGTCGTAATGAGTGAAAACTCCTGTTTTGGGGTTGAGCATATCCAGTCCGCCACGGTCTACGGCTATCCAAATCATACCCGCTTCGTCCTCTACTATGCCCGCTACATCGTTATAGCTAAGGCTTTTACTCCCTTTTTGATGTTTGTAGGTGGTGAAGATACCCGTGCGCAGGTTCAGTTTGCTGAGTCCTTCGCCTTTTAAGCCAATCCAAAGGTTATGCTGACTGTCTTCAAACAAACACCTGATAGAGTTTCCTGCAAGGCTGTTCTTCTGGGTGCTATTGTGCTTATACACAGTGATATCATAGCCGTCAAACTTGTGCAATCCGTCATCAGTGCCTATCCATATAAAGCCTTTTGAGTCCTGCAACATACTGGTAACCTCATTGCTCACCAGTCCGTTGTGGGTGGTGATTTTGGATAGATACGCCCAGTCCTGCGCTGAGAGCAACGCAGGAAATAACACCCATATTATGTAGAGTAGTTCCCTCATTTTCCAAATTTGCTAATTCCCAAATTTTCTAATTTACTAATTCCCTTTTCCTTCATTACATTCCCCCTTTAAGGGAAGTCCGCCTTCGTCATTCGCCTCTCGTTCATTCGTCATTAGTTCTCTTTTCCATCACTACACTCCCCCTTTGGAGGTATCCAGCGACAACTGGGTATGTGTAAAGGGAAGGTTTGTCTCCTTTTCCAGCTTGTCCCCCTTCGGGGGTTCGGGGGCTTACCGAATAAATGACTCGCCACAATTTTCTCCTTTGAAGGTAGCCAGCAAGAGATTTTTATTACATTTCCTTCGTCATTCGCCCCTCGTTCATTCGTCTTTTCTTTCAATTTTCCGTCGCTACACTCCCCCTTTGAAGGTAGCTAGCGATAGCTGGGTATGTGTAAAGGGGGATGTTA
>NZ_KB291524.1:21528-30120 GCF_000318315.2 Capnocytophaga sp. oral taxon 324 str. F0483
CCCTCCTTACAGCCTTTTTTCACCAAAATCTCTCCCACTCTCCTTTTTTGGAAACCTCCGTTTTCTTCCGAATTCCTCAACCCTCCCCATTTGCTAATTCTCTCATTTTCTAATTCCTCTTTTCCATCACTACATTCCCCATTTGAAGAGGGTTAGGGGGATGTTTATACAAAACTAAGAGGATTTTTATATAACGATAATGACCGTCGCTTTCCTAGTGCCTAAGGCCTAAGGCCTCCTCATTTCCCACCTACCTGAATGCTAAATTCGTAATGATAATACGGTTGGTTGAGCAAAAATTCTTTATGTACGCGTGGCGACCAGCTGTCGTCACCTCCTACACCCATTTGAGCCTCATCGATGTGCAAATAAGTGTGGTCTCCACGACGCAGTTCTTGGGTTTCTTTGGATTGGTTTAGCGCATCATCGGAATAGTCTTGCACGTTGAAATTAAAGAGTTTAGGAGCACTGATGTACAGTTCGGTAGTACCCGAAAGGAGTTTGAGCCAACGGGTATCGGTATGGTTGCCGTTTTCAGAAGGCATCACATAAGGGAAGTACATATCCTTTACTGCACTACTGTGAATACCCACAAAAGCCGATTCTTTTCTATCGGCATAAGTTTCATAAGGACCTTTGCCGTACCATTCTACTTTGTTAAAACTCTTGTCGAGCGTTAGGAGCATTCCCACTCTTGCCAAAGGAGGCATAGAGGCAGGTACTTCCACATTTGTGCTGATATCTATACGTCCGTCTCCATTGATGAGGTAAGTTACTTGTTGGCTGATATTGCCCGCTTTGGTTTCAATGCGGTTGTGTGCTACTATCTTCACTTGGGTTTCCCCTATGGGCGTAGCTTTCGTTTCGGTAGCTGTTACCGTAGCTTCTTTTAGTCCTGCTTTGCGCCAAGCTGAGGCATATGATTGTTCAAAACCACCTTCATCGTTATCGGTAGGCACACGCCAAAAAGAGGGCACCATCGCTTCTGAAAGTAGGTTTTTCCCTTTATGCGTAAATTGACTTAAACCGCCTGTTTTTTTGCTGAATACAGCTGTAAAATCGTCGCCTTTTACGGTGAAGTTTGTCGCTTCGTCAGTAAAGGTTAGTTTTTTATCGGAGTTCTTGGTGAGTTCTCTCTCAACACGGTTAGGGAAAGCGAGTTGTTCTTTGGCTACTTCAAAATCTTTTGAAGCCCAAGCAGTAGCTTTTTTATTCTTAAAACGGAAGTTCATAAAGTATTCCTTGCCGTTTTGTACCAATTTTGTTTTGAAAGGTATTTGTAGGGCTCTTTGGCTTTGTGGGGCGATGTTCAAATCGTTGATTACCCCATTGGCGATAGGCTTGCCATTCTCGATAAGTTCCCATTGCAAATACACTTCATCGCTATTTACAAAGTAGTTACTATTGCTGATGAGCACCAAGCCTGTGTTGATATCAATATCTTTTACATTGAAATACTGATATACCTTTTTCAGTTCGTGCATTTCGGGTTGAGGAACGCCTGTAGCATTTACCAATCCGTCGTTCACATTCGCCTTATCGATATGATTGATGATGTTCCAATACTCTTTGCCGTTCTTATCTTTGCAACGCAACGCTTGATCTTTCCAGTCCCACGTAAAACCACCTTGGTAGCGCTCATTGGTAGCAAAAAGCTCCCAATACTTGCGGAAGTTGCCTAAGCTGTTACCCATAGAATGGGCATATTCGCAGATAATCACAGGGCGTTTAGGGTCTTCGGTAAAGAGATTATTTAGGTGGTTGAGCTCGGTGTACATATTAGAGATGATATCGTAATGCGAGAGCACGCCTGCATAAGCAGGGTTTTTAGACTCGTAGTGCACGGGGCGCTTTTGAGGGTCGAGAGCTTTTATTGCCTCGTAAGCCGCATCGAAGTTCTTACCCCAACCCGATTCATTCCCCATCGACCAATAGATGATACAAGGGTGGTTCTTGTCGCGAGCAACCATATTCACATTGCGCTCCACGATATCTTTTTGCCATTCAGGGCGTTCGCCTATGTAGTAGCCACTCTCCCACAATCCGTGGCTCTCGATATTGGCTTCGTCTACCACATATAATCCATATTCGTCGCAGAGGGCATACCACTCAGGCTGATTGGGGTAGTGAGAGGTGCGCACCGCATTGATGTTATGCGTTTTCATCAGGATAATATCGTCAATCATCGATTGGCGGGTGATGGTGCGACCATTATAAGGGTCGAACTCGTGGCGGTTTACTCCTTTAAACTTCACAGGCTTGCCATTCACAAGGAGCAATCCGTTGCTTAGTTCAATCTTCCTAAATCCTACATTTTGAGTAAACGATTGTAACACTTTGCCTTTGGCGGTGAGCAAACTGAGTTCCACTTTGTAGAGGTTAGGGGTTTCGGCAGTCCATTTCAACGGATTTTTTACAGCTATTTGGGCACTAACGGTAGCTTCTTTTCCCGCAGCAATATCCGCAATAGAGGCTTTTTCAGTGCCTATCACATTGCCTTTACTGTCTTTAAGGGTGGTTTGTACCACAAGGGCATCGCTTACTTTTTCGCCTAAATTTTGTACCTCTACTTGCACCTGCAAGGTAGCATCGCGGTATTGCGCATCGAGCTGAGGATAAACCGAAAAGTCACGCATACGCAACTCGGGGGTAGCAAAGAGGTATACATCGCGATAGATACCGCTGAGTCGCCAAAAATCTTGGTCTTCTATATAACTGCCGTCCGACCAGTTCAAGACTTCTACATACAGCTCGTTTTTGCCTTTTTTTAGGTAAGGAGTGATGTTGAACTCGGCAGGTAGCATTGCATCTTCGTGATAGCCCACTTGCTTACCATTGATGAACAACTCCATCGCCGATTGCACTCCCGCAAAGTGAATGAACACCTGCTCGCCTTTCCATTTATTAGGCACTGTGAACTGCGTTCTATACACTCCCGTAGGGTTGTAGTCCTTAGGGGTGTAAGGAGGGTTCATCTCAAACGGATATTTGATATTGGTAAAAACAGGAGGGTCATATCGGTTGCTTTGCAGTTGCCAATTCGAAGGCACTTTTATAGCGTCCCATTGCGTAATGCCTTTGCCCAAAAAGAACTCGGCAGGCACTTGTGAAGGGTGCTTGAAGTAAGCAAACTGCCAATTGCCGTTGAGGAGTACTTTTCCAGCCGGCTCATAGTGGCTATGGCTTTTTTCGGTGTTGATACTGCTTACCGCCAAGTTTTCCCAATCGTGGGTTTGCGCTATGCTGAGGCTACTCGCCAAAGCAAGTACTGATAAGAATAAGGTACGTTGTATTCTCATAATCGTTTATTATTTTATGGTTTGTTATTCTTCTATTGTAAAATGTTGTTCGTTACTATTATCGGCAGAATGTAAGCCCACCCACAGCAAGCACTCGCTGGGCTCAGTGTCCTTTTTTCCATTGATGCCGTAAAAGGCAAGAGCTTCGGAAGGCAGTTCAAAACGGACTTGTTTGCTTTCACCTGCCTTGAGAGAGATTTTCTGAAACCCTTTCAATTCCTTTACGGGGCGACTAACACTTGCTACTAACTGTCGGGTATAGAGTTGTAACACTATTTCGCCCTCGGTTGTTCCTGTATTCTGCACAGAGGCATTTACTATAATGCTATCGTTATAACGTTTCATACTTTTTTTATTCAGATGCACATTACTAATAGCAAAGGTAGTATAGCTGAGTCCGTAACCAAAAGGATAAAGAGGCGTAATGGAACTATCCAAATAGCCTGCGTTATAATGAGGGCGGAGGTCTACTTCTTCATTATTTGTATATACAGGTCGCCCTGTGTTTTTGTAGTTGTAGTAAATAGGGATTTGTCCTACACTGCGCGGAAAAGACATCGTTAAGTGTCCCGAAGGATTTACATCGCCTGCTATCACATCGGCAATGCCATTGCCACCTTGCGTACCAGGAAACCACGCTTGCAAAATAGCTTGTACATTCTCGTTTTCCCAAGAAAGGTCGAGCGGTCGTCCGCTAAAAGTAATGATAGTTATAGGCTTGTTTATGGCTTTTAGTGCTTCGAGCAATTGGCGTTGTGCTTGAGGCAAACGAATGTCGGTGCGCACCGCCGATTCTCCTGCCCAGCTGCTCTGTTCACCTACGGCTACTAATACCCTATCGGCTTTGCGAGCTATAGCAACCGCTTCTTTGAGTTGTTCTGTTGAAATAGTTGTAAAACCACAGCCTTCGGCATAGAGAAGTTTTACATTTGTACCCTTGTATTTCTGGGTAAGCCCTGAGAGTAAACTCACGCTTTGTTTGCCGTCGCCTAAGCACGTCCAACTGCCATTGATATCACTTGTATTGTTCATCATAGGGCCTATTACAGCAATCGTTTTACCGCTATTCTTTTTGATGGGTAACACTTCAGCTTCATTTTTCAAGAGTACTACTGAGGAAGCAACAGCTTGTCGCGCTACTTTCAGATATTCCTCAGTAAAAGTATTTTCTTTGGCACGGGTTTCATCTAAGTATCGGTAGGGGTCATCAAAAAGACCTAAAAGGAACTTCATTTCCAATATATGCCTTACTGCTTTATCAATTTGAGCTTCGGTTGCTTTGCCTTCTTTTACTAAGGCACTAAGGTATTTAATAAAGGTTGCCCCGTTCATATCCATTTCTATTCCTGCATTGGCTGAGAGGTTTGCCGCTTGTTTATCATCTTTGGCTACCCCGTGTCGCACCAACTCGTTAATGCCTGTATAATCACTCACTAACAAGCCGTTAAAGCCCCATTCTTTGCGAAGCTCCTCAGTAAGCAACCACTTGTCGGCGGTGGCAGGCACTCCGTTTATCTCGTTCAAAGAAGCCATTATACTGCCTACCCCTGCGTTTAGGGTCGCCTCATAAGGAGGTAAATATACATTGCGCAAGGTGTGCATAGAGAGTTCAGCTGTATTATAGTCCTTTCCTGATTCGGCAGCTCCATAGCCGGCAAAGTGTTTACCACAAGCTAAAAGCGTGTGAGGGCTACTCAACGTTTGCCAATTGTCTCCCCCTTGAAATCCTTTTACGCGCGCTTCGGCAATAAGGCTTCCTAAATAAGGGTCTTCGCCTGCGCCTTCCATTGCGCGTCCCCAACGAGCATCGCGGGTAATATCTACCATAGGGGCAAACGTCCAGTTGATACCATCGGCAGTAGCTTCACGGGCAGCGAGTTCAGCTGTTTTGCGCATCAATGCCAAATCCCACGAGCAAGACTCAGCTAACGGAATGGGAAAGATAGTTTTATAGCCGTGTATCACATCTTGACCAAAGAGGATAGGAATACCCAAACGCGTTTGTTCTACCGCTATTTTTTGCAATTTTCGTATACCTACAACCGAAGTAGCGTTAAAAATACTTCCTACCAAGCCTTTTTCGAGGTAAGGTTGGTACTTATCAGCCATTACAGGACCTGTAACCGACCAATCGGCTGAGAATTGCGTCATTTGTCCGATTTTTTCTTCAAGAGTCATCAAACGCAGTACCGAATCTACGCGCTGTTCTATATGTCTATCGCCACTGAAACTCTTTTGGGTGATTTTTTCATTATCAGATTTTAAGATAGCGGGTGTTGCGCAACCTATCATAAGTAACGAAATAAGCGTTTTAAAGATGTGTTTGCTATATCTCATAGATACATTAACGTTTTTATAAAAAACACCTTCCTGCCTGTACCCTTCCCTTGAAATGAGAATTACATATTGCTTTGTTTTTATAATTTTGCCCTTTGCTCATCTATCAGGGCAGTAAGAAAACTAAGGAAAGAAGACAGGAAGATGCTATGGGTTTTCTAATACCACTACTATCGAACGCTTGAAGGCTGGAATCAATGCCTTTGCCTTTCCGTCATACATAGGCATATGTCGTTCCCATTTATCCGTCCAAGGGTCGTAAACACTGTAATGAGTATATTTTATATTTATGAGGTTGAGTGGTATTTCGAAATCTCGTTTCATTTGGGCAGGACGCCCCTCACGCAACTCTGTTTTCCAATTGTTAGTTAGGTCTCTGCACCACAATATCGTTTTTGTTTTGCCTTTTAGTCCGTAACAGGCTACGGTATTTCTTTTGAAATAGAAGGGTTGCATCGCTTCTTTCACGGGGTCAATTCCTTCAATAGCGTTTTTGAAACGCCCAAAGTGATACCACAGTTGGTTAGGCTCAATATAATGATCCCAATGCCAAGTATTGCCCGAACCTGCACTACCTCCAAAGAAAGGGGCAAAGATAAAATCGTGTAACAAAATGCCCTCTGTGTCTTTCGGATAAAGCGACGAAGGTCCTGCGTGGTTGGGGTTTACAGCTCCTATCTCATTGATGATAACAGGCTTGGGGTCGTTTTTGGTAAATGTCAAGCCCATAGCTACGGCATCGGTTGCTAAATCACTCACAGCTCCTTTCACTATCGGGTATTGATGCCACTTGTCGCCCTCGTCCAGATAACGGTGAATGCTCAAAAACTCGTTGTCAGGTATTACTGCCAGCTTCTTGTAGTAGTCGTCCATATAAGAGGCGTGCATACTGCCTAAGGTTTGGGTAACCAATTGCTCAGGGCATAACTTTTTCACCTTACCGAGCATCTCTTCGGTAAAAGGTAGCCACTCTGCTTCGGGTAGAGCTGAATCCATTTCGTTCCACAACTCCCACCCATATAAATACGGGTGGTTTTGGCATTTTTTAGCAATCGCTCTGAGGCGTTTTAAGTAGGACTTTTTGCCTTTTTTGCTACTTACATACTCGCTTACATTCTTGAACTTGGTAGCTAATGAATAGCTGTTACACCAAGAAGCCTCAGGTGAGATGTTATTAGAGATAGTACGCAAGTGATGCAGGGTGAATTTAAGGTAAATATGATACTTTTCGGCAAGTTGTAGCAACTGTTCTATACGCGCTAACTTCTCAGGATTGTATTTTCCTTCCCTTTGGTCTTCTATTTCTAAGAACTCAGTACTTATCCAGATGCGCATTGCATTTCCGCCATTCTCGGCAAAGTGTTTAAAGTACTTTTCAGCTTCTTCAAAGTTTTGGATAGGCAAATAGTTGGTGCTAATAGGAATCCACGTCGCACCGTTTTTTTCAAAATAGCGTGGGTGCGTTTTGCTCACCGTTATATTTGCTTGTGCCAAACATAGCGAACTACTTAGGCAAAGCATTAAAAACAAAGCGTTTCTTAATGTTTTATGTAGGGTTATGTTCATTTTAAATCAAGTAATAGGTAACAAGTTTTAAAAACGTTTTTGTTTTCATATGTAATAGTCTTTTTTATTACTTATTGTTTTATGAGAGTCGTTTTATAACACTTCTATTTTAGTTAAAGTAATATGATTATAACTATAAATTGCTGGGTGAATCCATTTTTTACAAAGAGTTTTTACCTCTCCTTGAATTTTTACTTTTATAGTAGTGCCCTCTTCCTTATATTTTAAATCTCTGATTTTTTGAGGTAAAATATCCTCATTGCAAACTATAAAAAAATGAAACCCCTTGCCTATCCAAAATGTGTTAGGATAATAAGTATTTTGATTGTTTGCAAAACTTATTTCTTCTTCAAGAGATTCTTTAATAGTCCAAACAGTAGGACTATTGCACCCACAATCTTCTTGTGGAGGAATCTCTTTTTTTGAGCAACCGCACCCCACTATTGCCAATAACAGTAGTGCTAAAAACGTTTTTGTTTTCATAATGCTTTATTTTTATAAGTGATGCTTTTATTTGTCTTACGAAATTCAATCGTACAGAAAGCAGGCAGGTTCTTCTGATGAGCCTCTCAGAGTCCCTCCGACAAACCTGCTAATAATCCCGTGTGACTCACACCCTCATTTGCTCATTTCTAAATTTCCTAATTCTCTAATTTTTCCACCTGTCTTGCTACGATTTCGTGCCTAAATATCTTTGTTCACTTCAAGAGGCAACACTTCTACGGTTACAGTAGCGTTTTCAGGTAGTTTTTGTACTATCGCACCGTAGTATAACACTACAGATCCAAATAGTCCAAGTAAGTCGAGGTCTACTGTAAGCACGTAGCTATTATTGTTTTTCTTGCTAAACCTACATTTCGCCTGTGCCATTTCAGAAAGCCCTTTTCTTCCTATGATAAGAGTCTGTGTACCGAAATCAATATCCTTAAATTCCTTTATAGTACTGAGGTCAGTATTAAGAAAGAGCGCTTGTAGGGCTTCTTTATTTTGCACAACTTGGTAACCATCTTGGGTAAGGGCAAAATTCACAAAACTATGCTCAGGAGTATTTGCTACAGTCGCAAAACTCTTAACCATTACAGCCTCAGGAAATATTGTTTCCTCTTCTGTTTTAGAACAACCACAAGCTGTTATCACCAATAACAACATTGCTAAAAATGGTTTTGTCTTCATATATAATTGTTTTTAAGATTACTTACTATTCTTTTCAATTCCTACACCAAAGCATTTTCTATTATAAAAATACTCTTTGGCAGAAAGTCCTCTTTCGGAATTGTCGGCAACAGCCGAGTATGTATATAAGGAGATGTTTTCACCACATTACCCTCCTCATTTATCATTCGCCTCTCGTTATTACTTCCCTTTTCCATCATACTCCCCCCTAGTGCCT